>JAHENN010000205.1 GCA_018609665.1 Haloarculaceae archaeon
CGGCCGGCGGCTGTTGACCGTCCACTCGACGACCGCCGAGTACGTCGACCCGACGGCGGAGACGGCGACCATCTCCGTCGCGGCCGACGTCGAGAACGACAGTCCCGTCTCCGAGGCGACGATCCGGAACGTCGACTACGTCGTCGAGCTGGGCGACGCGACCCTTGCCGACCGGCGGGCGCCGGAGTCGTACACCCTCGAGCCGGGCGAGCGCCGGACCGTCGAGTTCACGCTGACGCTGAACAACTCCCGGATGGCGGCGTGGTGGCCGGGCCACGTCCGCCGCGGCGAGCGGTCGACGCTGTCCCGGAACGTCACCGCGACCGTCGAGACCGACGGGGAGACCGAGCGGGTCGACCTGGAGTTCCTCTCGACGACCCGCCCCGTCGAGACGGACCTGCTGGACGACCAGGATTAACGGTCGCCGGGCGCTATCGCCGGCATGGACGCTCACCTGCTCGACAGGGGACGCATCCACGCCGACCTGAACTTCGCCCTCGACGGGACGGCCGTCGCGACCCACGACGACCCCAACCCGGACCTCGAGTACGCCGAGTTCGCGGTGTGGAACCTGCTGATCGACGGCCCCGAGGCGACGATCCTGTGGGACACCGGCTCCCACCCGGCCGCCGAGAGCCGCTGGCCTGCGCCGCTGTACCAGGCCTTCGCCCACCCCGACGCCGACGACCGGGACCTCGAGACCGCCCTCGGGGAGGCCGGCTACGCCGTCGACGACGTCGACTGCGTCGTCCAGTCGCACCTCCATCTGGACCACGCCGGCGGCCTCTACCACTTCGAGGGGACCGACGTCCCGGTCTACGTCCACCGCCGGGAGCTGGCACACGCCTACCTCTCGGCGCGGACGGAGGCCGGCGGCGACGCCTACCTCGCCGGCGACTTCGACCGCGAGCTGAACTGGCGGGTCGTCGACCGTCGACGCCGGCAGCTCGTCGACGGAATCGAACTGCTCCACGTGCCGGGGCACACGCCCGGACTGCTCGGCGCACACGTCGAGCGGGACGGCGAGGACCTGCTGGTCGCCGGCGACGCGGCGTTTCTGGCGGCCAACTACGAGGCCGAACGCTCGATGGGCGCCAGCCTGCTGTACGACTCCCGGGCGGCCGCCGACAGCGTCGCCTTCCTCAAGGACGTCGAGCGGCGCCACGACGCCCGCGTCCTCTACGGTCACGACCCCGAGCAGTTCGAGCGGCTGCACGGGTCGCTCTGAGGGGGTCGCCGGCAGCCGCGCCCGCGAACGCGGCGAGGCGGACGCCCGGCGGTTCAGCCGACGACCTCCGAGACGAGGCCGGTCGCGGCGGCGACGACGAGCGGCCCCGTTATCGCCGGTGCCGGGGCCCCGAATCCGGCGACGACCACGAGATACGCCCCGCCGACGGCGACGACCCCGACCGGGACCGCAACCCGGGCCGCGAGCCGCCGCGACCGTTCGGTCTGCGAGCGCGCGACCGCGTCGGCCAGCAGGACGCCGCCGACGGCGGCGACCAGGAGGGCGGCGACCGACAGGAACAGCGGGAAGAACAGCCCGTGGGGACCGAAGCGCGCCACGACCGGGAACGGCGGGTAGGCGACGACGACGCCGACGAGCGCGAGCGCGACCAGCAGCCCACCGAGGTCGCCCGTCGGCACCGCCCGGCTTTCCTCTGCGTCGCTCATGCCGAACGGAGGCCGACCGTTCGACAAGTGTCTTCTGGTGGACCCGCCGCCGTCGTGTGTGCCAGCGGCGCGGCGCCGTGGGCGGCGACTACCGGTCGTGCCAGCCCTCGGGGGCGTCGTCGGTCGCGTCGGCGTCGACGCGGAGGCGGTCGCGCTCGAGGTCGATGCGGCCGTCGAACACCTGCGCGAAGGTGTGGACGGTCTGTTCCTCGTGGGCCGGCGGCGTCATCAGGAAGAGCCCGAGGCCGCCCTGCCGGCGGATGTGGGCGGTGAGGACGCTGAGGAAGCGGAAGACGGCGGCCTCGTCGGCGTAGTACAGCAGCGTGGTCACGGAGTCGACGACGAGCGTCGGCTCCTCGACGGAGCGGAGGAACTCCGAGACGGGCATCGAGACGCCGGTGAGGTCGGCCGGCGAGGCGATGCTGCCGGTGCCGCCGGACTCCGTCGGCGAGCAGTCGACGACGGAGGAGACGTTCGACAGCGCCGCCCGGGGGAGCCGCTCGAGGCCCTGCCGGCCGGCGACCAGAAGCGTCTCGCCGTCGCGGCTGCCGCCGACGGCGTCGACGAACGGCGTCGTCCCGGCCAGCGGCGGCGCGTACACGACGTAGCTGCCTCCCACGTCTGCGAACCACTCGTCGACGTCTGCCACGCCGGACGTTACACCCCCCGGTCAAAAGCCGTTTCGACCTCCTCGCCGGCCGTTACCCGCGCCCACAGCACCAGCACCGACGGCAGGACGAACAGCGACGCCAGGTATGCGTAGAAGACGCTCAGCGCCGTCAGCACCCCGAACTGGCCGATGGCAGGGAACAGCGACAGCACGAGCACGCCGATGCCGGAGACCGTCGTGAGCATGCTGCCGGTGAGCGCGCCGCCGGTGCCGGCGACCGTCCGGTCGACGGCCTCGTACAGTTCGACGCCCTTGTCGACGTACTCGTCGGCGAAGCGGTGGGTGATGTGGACCGAGTAGTCGATGCCGAGCCCGATGGTGATGGCGAGGATGGTCGCGGTGAAGGCGTTGAACGACAGCCCCAGCAGCCGCATCGAGGCGGCGAGCAGACAGACCGTCACGAGGATGGGGACGACGTTGGCGACGCCGAGCGAGGCCCGCCCCAGCAGGAGCCGGTAGGCGACGAGCAGGAACAGCGCCGCCCCGACGAGCGCGACGGCGAGGCTGACCAGCGCCGACCGGAGGATGACCGAGGAGACGGCCTCGAAGACGACGGTCTGGCCGGTGGCCGTCGCCTCGAACCGCTGGGCATCGGCCAGCGTCCGCGCCGCGTCGGTCACCGCCGCCTGGCTCGCGTCGGCCTTCACCGTGTAGACGACGCGCGTGCTCCGGCGGTTCTCCGTCATGTACCGTGCGGCGCGGTCGCCGGCCGGCGAGTCGAACAGCGCGTCGTAGACGTCCGGGAGATTCCGGTCCGGAATCCCGTCGCCGTCGGCGTCGTTGCGGGCGACGAGCCGGCCGAACTCGGGGTCGCGGGCCGCGTAATCGCGGATGACGGTGACGACGCTCGTCGCCTCGGCCTGGCGGTCGTCGGCGACGACCGCCGCCGGCGGGTTCCGGCCGGCGCGGTCCAGCGACTCCAGCGCCGAGGCCCGCTCCATGGGCCCCTCGACGTACACCGTCACGGTGTCGGACTGGCCGGCCTCAAAGTTCGTCTCCAGGAACGCGAGCGTCGCCGACACCCGGTAGTCGCCGGGAGCGAACGGCTCCGGCAGCGCGTCGTAGTAGTCCGGCCGGTCGGACGGCGGCAGGAAGTCATCGTTGTCGAAGCTGGTGTCGACGCCGGTCGCGTAGCCGGCGGCGCCGCCGCTGACGACCAGCAGCGCGACGACGAACAGCAGCGGCGCGGTCTCGGCGATCCGGCTGCCGGACCGCTGGAACCGCCCGAGCGCCGACTCGCCGGCGCCGAGCGGCGTCGTCCCGAACGTCGGAATCGGGTAGCGGGCGCGGGCGCGGTCCAGCAGCACCTTCGCCGCCGGCAGGAACACCCCGAAAATGGCGAAGGTGAAGAGGATGCCGACGGCGGCGACGGTGCCGAACTCCCGGATGGGCGGCAGCTCGCTGGCTAGGTTCGCCCCGAAGCCGATGACGGTCGTCCCGGCGACGATGAGGAAGGCAATAAGTACCTGGTCGGTGGTCGCGGTCATCGACGCGGCGATGCCGCGGCCCTCGGCTCGCTCCTCGCGGTAGCGGTTGACGGCGTGGATGCCGAAGTCGATGCCGACCGCAAGCAGCAGCGGCGGCACCGTGATGAGCACCTGGCTGAACGGGATGCCGGCCAGCCCCATGAAGCCGAACGTCCAGACCAGCGCCATCCCGAGGGAGACGACGCCGAGCAGCAGGTCCGCGGGGTCGCGGTACGCCACCGAGAGGAACAGCGCGATGAGCAGCACCGCCGCCGGGACGACGATGGCGAGGGTGTCACCGATGACGGCGGCGAACTCCGCGGAGATGACGCCGGCGCCGAACACCGTGATGTCGCCGCCGGTGGCGTCGGCGACGGCGGCGACCTCCGCCTGGATGGGCGTCAGCGGGCTGGAGCCGCCCTGGCCGGCCGTCCCGGAGACGCCGGCGGGCAGCTCGTGGGTGACGACGCCGATCGTCGCCGACGCCGACGCCGACTCCCGGTTGTAGTCCGACGACACCAGCTCCGAGAACCGGGGGTTGGCGTCGTCGGCCGCCCGGACCGCCCGGCGTATCTCGGCGTCGGTCGCCCCCTCGACGGCGCGCCGCTGTGCCGGCAGGCTCTCGGCGCCGGGCTCGAGCTGGCGGGCGACGATGCGGGCGGCGCTGGAGGTGCTCTCGACGCGCAGCCCCGGCCGGTCGACCAGCCGCTCCTGCAGCGCCAGCATCCGGAGCAGCGCCGGCCGCGAGAGGACGTTCCCGCCGCGCTGGATGAGCTGGGTGCTGCCCGTGTCCGCCGCGAACGTCGGCGTGAACTTCGCGTTGACCTCGTCGAGTGCCTCCTGGGCGGGGAGGTCCTGGGCGAACTGCTGGGTGCCGGCGGTGGTCGAGATGCTCCCCAGGCCGGCGCCGAACAGCACGGTCACGAGCAGGAACGCGACGACGACGGTCCCCGGCCGGCCGGTGATGTAGCCGTCGACGGCGTCGACGTACGGCTGGTAGTCGAACGGCATCTATCGCCGCCGGAACAGGGCGGCGGCCGGCAGGAGCAGGGCGACGACCGCCAGCGCCCCGAGCGGGACCACCGAGAGGAGGCCGCCGTCGCCAGCCGTAACCGTGACCGGCCGCCGGTAGCTCTCCGACAGGCGGGTCTCGCCGTCGGCGTCGACGTACTGGAAGTCGACGGCCACCGGGTACGCCTTCGCCAGGGCGTCGCCGCCGGCGCTGACGCGGAACGGGACCGCGACGGTCTCGCCGGAATCGAGGGCGGCGACGTACGCCTCGTCGTCGGCGGCAGACAGCGGGCTCGAGGCGAACAGCTTCGCCGAGACGTCCGTCACCCGCTCGTCGCGCTGGTTCGTCACCGAGAGCACGACCCGGGCGCCGCCGCCGGCGGTCACCGTCGCGTCCCGCGTCTCGACGGCGAAGGCGTCGCGGCTCTCCTGTACCTCGACGCCGAACCGGACCGGGTCGACGCTCCGGGTGCCGTCGTCTTCGTACTCCGTCTCGAGGGTGAACTGCCGGCTGCCCGCGCGGGCGGCGTCGGCCACCTCGACGTCGAAGTCGACGGTCGTCGACTCGCCGGCCGCGAGGTCGCCGACGGCCGTCTCCGGCTCGAGAACCTCGACGTTCGACGACGGCGGCCGGAGCCGCACGACCGCGTTCGACAGCGCCGTCGGCCCGTCGTTGCGGACCGTCACCTCGAGTCGGCCCTCCTCGGAGACCCGCAGCGACGAGGCGACGTCGTCGACGGCCACCGACGCCTCGGGGCGCGGCGTCAGCGCCAGCGACAGGTTGCCCTCGGCGCCGGCCAGGCCGTCGGCGTCGTCGTACGCGACCGTCGCCGAGGCGGGGAACGCCCGGACGGTCGCGCCGTCGGCGGCCTCGACGTCGTACCGCGTCGTCGCCGTCTCCCCGGCACCGAGCCGGCCGACCGCCGCCCGGGCGCTCGAGGCCCCGCCGACCGTCACCTGCCGGCTCCCCGACTCGACGGTCACCGTGACGTCGTCGGCGGGTTCGGTGCCGACGTTCGTCACCGCGACGGTCGCGGTCCCCGAGCCGCCGACGCCGACGTCCGTCTCGACGGTCCGGGCCTCGAACCGCGGGCCTTCCTCGACGACCACGTCGACGGTCCGGGTGACCGTCTCCGTCCGCTCGTTCGTCTGCTCGAAGAACGTGAACACCCGGTCGGTGTAGGAGTACGACAGCTCGACGTCGAGTTGATACGTGCCCGGCTCGACGCCGTCCGGCACCTCGACGGCAAGGGTCGCCGACCCCGGCCGGCTCTCGGTGACGGAACCGATGGCCTGCCGGCCGCTCCGGACGGTCAGCGGCGTCCCGTCGGCGTCGGCCTCGAGTTCGACGCTCCGGGCGGTCGTCACCGCGCCCCGGGCCGGCGGGACGCCCGTCGTGACCTCCCCGTCGTTCGTCACCTGCAGCCGCAGCGAGGCGCGCTCGCCGGGCGGGACCGTCGGCGACGGCGCCAGCACGTCGAGGCTCGGCTCGCCGCCGTAGCCGCTCTGGCCGCTCTGTGCGGCGACGGCCCCGGCGAGGGAGCCGACCGAGACCACCACCACGACCGCGAGGACGGCGCTACGACGCATCCGACGCCTCCGGCCGTGCCCTCGACCGGCGGCCGTCCGGCGCGTCGGTCCGGCCGCGGGGACGGGCTGCGAGAGGAGTTTCCATCAAACGAAACGAGGGCTCACGAATAGATAAACTCTTTGTTCACGAGTTCGTGAACCGGATGTGGCGATGACTTCGACCGCCGACGGGGGGACAGCGTGACGGGGTTCAGCGACGAGGAGCGAACCCGCATCCGGGAGGCGCTGCTGGAGGTCGGCCGGGAGCTGTTCGGCCGGTTCGGCCTCGAGCGGACGCGCATCGCGGACCTGACCGACGAGGTGGGCATCGGGACGAGCACGTTCTACCAGTTCTTCGACTCCAAGGAGGCGCTCTATCTGTCGATTCTCGTCCGGGAGCGCGAGCGGGTCGCCGAGGAGCTGGACGAGGAGCTGTCGGCGGCGCCGGACGTCCGGGCGGAGGTCCGGCTGACGATCGAGCGGTTTCTCGCCGAGCTGTCCTCGAACCCGCTGTACTACCGGCTGCTCGTCGAGGACGAGCTCCGGCTGCTCCGCGAACAGCTCCCGGAGGCGGCCGTCGAGAGCCACTTCCGGGAGGGGATGCAGGCCCAGAGCGAGCACATCGAGCGGTGGGTCGCCGAGCCATCGTTCCGGGTCGACGACCCCGAGCGGCTCCAGGGGCTGTTCCGGCTCCTGGGGTTCACCGTCGCCGCCCGCGAGGAGCTGTTCGAGCCGGCCGGCGCGGCCGACCTCTACGACGCCAGCCAGGACCTGCTCGTGGACGTCGTCGTCGACGGGCTGTTCGTCGACTGATTACGGCCACGTCGTGACGAGACTCGAGACGTTGGGGTGGTACTGCGTGTCCTGACTCCCGGCGTCGTCGAAGGCCTCTCGTAGCTCCTCGCCCGTCGGGGCGTTGCCGTCGACGCTGGAAACGGTCGTCTGGACCGTCGCGCCGAACCGCGAGGCGTCCATCGTCGTGAT
Source organism: Haloarculaceae archaeon (assembly GCA_018609665.1). Classification (GTDB taxonomy): domain Archaea; phylum Halobacteriota; class Halobacteria; order Halobacteriales; family Haloarculaceae; genus Natronomonas. The sequence goes on from JAHENN010000205.1 coordinate 7,375, forward strand.
GACCGTATCGAACGGCTCCAGCAGCTCGAAGTTCCGGTTGTCGTGCGGATACCGCGAGAGTTCCGCCCGCCCGCCGTTGACCTCGCCCGTCACCACCGGCGCCGACGCATCTGCCAGCTGGTCCAGACACCACTGCACCGACTCCTCAACGTACACCGGATTCGCCTTCTCGGCGTTACGCTCCAGAATATCGACCGCCGGTTGCGTCAGACTGTTCGGGAAGTTATCTACCATCACTGTCAAGACAGGGACACCGTTCGGTTGCAGAAGGACAATTCTTCGACCACCGTTCCCCTCACCACCACGGTACACGTCTCCCTGTTCAGTCACCTGCTGGCCGTCGAGAGCCTCCCGAATCGGTCCGGGGTCAACACCGACAAAGTGCATGAATCCCGGTCGGTAAAAGATGACCTGATCGACCTCCCGAGCCGCCTCGCGTTCGCCCTCCTCTGCGTTCAGCCCCAACTGGTCACGCAGCACCGGCCCGAGATTGGGGAACAGCGGCAGCTGCACGTCGATGTAGTCGAGACAGAGGAGCACTCCCCAAACTGGTGTCTTGAGGCTGTCGTCACGCGGAGCCAGCCTGAAGTTGTCGTCGTCGGTACTGAAGTCCCACCGCTCTTGGGCGGCCTTGCCGAACTGCGGCGACACGCCCTGCATCCCGAGATACCACTGCCAATCCATCCGGTAGAACACCGCATTTTCTGTGCGGTCCTCACCTGCATCGGCGTTAGTCCCCCCGACCTGCCGTTCAGGGAGCAGCGTCATGTAGCCCGGCGGCTCCTTCAGGTTCCGCGGCTCCTGTCGGGGCGTCGGTTCCGGGGTGTCCGTCGGCTCGGGCGTGTCGGTCGGCGTGTCGGTCGGGGCGTCCGTCGGCTCCGGCGTCCCCGCCGAACCGGCGTCGTTGCAGCCGGCGAGCCCGCCGGCCAGCCCAAGGGCGGCCATCTGGAGGTACCGTCGTCGGCGCATCCTGCGGGTGTTTCCTGCAGGGCTCGTCGAACATAAACGATGGCCCGAGGTGCCGGAGCGAACGGTCGACGCGGCGGCGTCGGGCGGTCGTCAGCGCGGCTCGACCAGCCCGTAGGTCGACTCCAGGTGGTCGATGATCCAGTCGACCGTCGAGGGGTCGTACGTCCAGAAGCCGTAGAATCCCCGGGACTCCCGCTCTTCGGCCAGCAGCGCGCACTTGTTGACGTCGACGCCGTCGCCGTCGTAGGCGACGAACCACGACCGCTCGATCTCGTCGGCTCGCTCGACGTGGATGGTGAGGTCGGTGTCGTGCTCCGGAACGTCGGCGTCGGGGACGGCGTAGGCGTGGACGTCGAGTTCGCTCTCGGCCAGCCGCCCGTAGACGTCCAGCTGCTCGTCGAGCACGGAGAGCCGCTGGAAGCCGGCGTGCAGCGTCCCCGCCCCGACCCGCCAGGCGCGGTCCTCGATCTCCCGGGAGGCGGCGACCATCTGGTCGGCGTCGTAGGAGGTGAACAGCGTCTCGTCGAGGTGGTCGAGGATCGGGCCGTAGCTCTCCTCGTCGAAGTCGGGGTCGGCGCCGTCGTCCGGCGACACGAGCACCTCCCCGACGTCGGCCGCCGTGACGAACTCCCCGTCCTCGGCCAGCACCGCGAAGGCCGCCGGGCGGCCGCTGGGGGTCCGCTCGGCCGTGACCGTCAGGTTCCGGTCCCGGAACTGCTCGCGGAGGCCCTCCACGCGGTCGTCGTCCGCGTTGAACACCGTCAGGGTCTTTTCGTGGTCCTCGACCCCCGCGATGAGTTCGGGTAACGACATCCAATCACGCGGTAGAATGACACTCCCCGCAATAAATCTGTGCCCGAGTTCGACCGGCGCCGTCGACCGCCCGACGGGGTCGGTCGTCGACGGTTTATATAATCATTAATACGTGACAACGGGTAGCAAACCCTTTTACTGCCGGCTCCCGAGGTACGTAGAAGGCGCCCGCTTGGGCGCAGTGATACACAATGTCAGAGGAACTCGTCTGGCGAATCGCGGGTGGTTCCGGCGACGGAATCGACTCGACGAGCCAGAACTTCGCGAAAGCGCTGATGCGGTCGGGGCTGCACGTCTTTACACACCGCCACTATCCCTCCCGCATCCGCGGCGGCCACACGTACGTCGAGGTGCGGGCCGCAACGGAGCCGGTCCGCTCCCGCGGCGACGGCCACAACTTCCTGCTGGCGCTGGGTGACTCCTTCGCGCGCAACCCCCAGGAGGAGGCCTACTACGGCACCGAGGAGATCAAGCCGCTGGCGGAGAACCTCGACGACCTCCGGGAGGGCGGGGTCATCGTCTACGACGAGGGGCTGATCGACGTC
>JAHENN010000206.1 GCA_018609665.1 Haloarculaceae archaeon
GCCCAGCTCGTCCATCAGGACGTTGAACCGGTCGCGGTCCTCCGCGAGGTCCATCGCCTCGACGCTCGTCCCCATGATCTCGCAGTCGAGGCCGCGGCGCTCGAGTTCCTCGGCGAGGGGGTCGCCGACGTTGACGGAGGTCTGGCCGCCGAACTGGACCATCACGCCGTCGGCGTTCGTCTCCTCGACGACGTCGGCGACCTCCTCGGCGGTGACCGGCTCGAAGAACAGCCCGTCGGAGGTGTCGTAGTCCGTCGACACCGTCTCGGGGTTGTTGTTGACCACGTGGGCGTCGATGCCGACCTCCCGGAGCGCCCGGACCGCGTGGACCGCACAGTAGTCGAACTCGACGCCCTGGCCGATGCGGATGGGGCCGCCGCCGACGACGACGACCGACTCGACGTCCCGGTCGACCTGGACCTCGCTGGCCCCGCGGCCGATGGGCGGCTCCCGCGCCGAGTAGTAGTACGGCGTGGAGGCGCGGAACTCCCCGGCGCAGGTGTCGACCTGCTTGTACGTCCGCCGGGAGGTGTCGGCCTCGACGTCGCCGACGGTCACGCCGCTGCCGTCCGGCTCGACGCGCTGGCCGTCGTCGGCGTCGCGGGTCGTCGCGGGAATCCAGGAGGCGTGGGTGTCGTTGAACTCGCCGCCGGCGATGGCGGTCACCTCCTGGTTGGTGAAGCCGACGTCGGCGGCGGCCTGAAAGTCGCCGTCCCGGGCGGCGGCGGCGGCGTCGGCGACCCGCTTGAACCGCTCGACGTACCACTCGTAGATGCCGGTCAGCTCGACGACCTCCTCGACGGAGTAGCCCCGGTCGAAGGCCTCGAACATCGCGTACGGGCGGTCCGGGGTCGGCCGCACGAGGTACGCCGACTCGAGTTCGTCGTCGTCGACGGTCGCCCAGTCGACGGCGGGGTCGTACTCCGAGGAGCGCAGCGCCTTCAGCAGCGACTCCTCGAACGTCCGGCCGATGGACATCGCCTCGCCGGTCGACTTCATCGCCGGCCCGAGCTCGAACTCGACGTCGGAGAACTTGTCCTTGGGCCACCGCGGCACCTTCGTGACGACGTAGTCGATGGCCGGCTCGAAGGCGGCGGTCGTCTGGCCGGTGATCTCGTTTTCGATCTCGTGGAGCCGCTTGCCCATCGCCACCTTCGCGGTGACGCGGGCGATGGGGTAGCCGGTGGCCTTCGAGGCCAGCGCCGACGACCGCGACACCCGGGGGTTCACCTCGACGACGCGGTACTCCCCGGACGGCGTCCCGTCGTCCCGCCAGGCGTGCTGGATGTTGCAGCCGCCCTGGATGCCCAGCTCGCGGATGACCTTCAGCGCGGAGTCGCGCATCTCCTGGTGGGCCTCGTCGGGGATGACCTGCGACGGCGTCACGACCGTCGACTCGCCGGTGTGGATGCCCATCGGGTCGATGTTCTCCATGTTGCAGATGATGATACAGGAGTCGTCGGCGTCCCGCATCACCTCGTACTCCAGTTCGACCCAGCCGGCGATGGACTCGGTGATCTGGACCTCGTGGTTCCGGGAGAGCTGGAACCCCTTGCGGACGATCTCCCGGAGTTCGTCCATGTCGTCGACGACGCCGGAGCCGGAGCCGCCGAGGGTGTAGGCGGTGCGGGCGATGACCGGCAGGCCGCCGACGGCCTCGACCGCGTCGTCGAGTTGGTCCATCGACTCGATGGTCTCGGACTGACAGACCGGCTCGCCGATGTCGCGCATCCGCTCGCGGAACAGTTCGCGGTCCTCGGTGGCGTAGATGGTGTCCAGCGGCGTCCCCATGATGTCGACGTCGTGCTCCTCGAGGACGCCCTGCTCGGCGAGTTCGGCGGTGACGTTCAGCCCCGTCTGGCCGCCCAGCCCCGCGATGACGCCGTCGGGCTCCTCCTCGCGGACGACCTCGGCGATGGCCTCCGGCGTGATGGGCTCGACGTACACCTCGTCGGCCATCTCCGGGTCCGTCATGATGGTCGCCGGGTTCGAGTTGACGAGCACGACCCGGGCGCCCTCCTCCTGGAGCGCCCGGCACGCCTGGGCGCCGGAGTAGTCGAATTCGGCCGCCTGCCCGATCTGGATCGGCCCGCTCCCGATGAGCAGGATGGTGCGGTCCTCGCCGTTCATTACCCGTGTCGAGTCCGCACATCGTAATAAGCCCGGCGAAACGGTACGGATTTCGTAACTCAGATACGAATTTCGAACCGTCCGCGCCTGGCCGGCGGCTCTGCGGGCGGACCGACGGCTGTCCGCGCGGCGGACGCGGCGACGGACGGACCGACGGCTGTTCGCGCGGCGAACGCGACGACGGACGGACCGACGGCTGTCCGCGCGGCGGACGCGGCCGAGAACTCAGCTTCCCTCGCCGAGGCGGTAGCGGTACGGCTGGCCGTCGATGACCTCTACCCGTCCCGCCTCCGCCTCCCGGCCGAGGACGGTCGCGACGCGGTGGGCGCTGTCGAACTCCTCGTCGTGCTCCTCAAGCAGATTCAGAATCTCCCGGGCGGTCAGCGGCTCGTCGGGGTCGGCCTCCGAGAGCACGGACCGTATTCGTTCGAACTCACCCCGGCGTATGCGCATGTTCTTACACATGTGCCGACGTATCATAACACCCCGTCAGACAGCCGTCCGACGGCCGGCAGACGGGAATCCGGCGACGGAGGCCGCCCGGAAGGCGTGCCGGCGTCCGACACGACGCGGCCGCGCCGTGTTACAGCGCGGTGAGGCGACCCGGGGCCGGGGCGGTGTCAGAGGAGGCGATTCGGGACCGAGGCGATGTCGGGGTCGGGGCGGAGGTCCGCCCGCGGTTACACCGCCGTGTCGTGCTCGGAGTCGAACTCCCGTTCCTCGCGGTACTGGTCGACGAACGCCTCGACGTCGAACGCCAACATCTGCTCTTCGAACCGCGAGGCGGTCGTCTCGTCGCCGTGGCTGGCGGCGTGTTCCATCAGCTCGACGAGCAGCTCGACGACGATCTCGTGGAGCCGCCGGGAGTCGAACTCCGTCACCCACAGCAGCGCGTAGCCGACGTGGCCGTCGTCAGAGACGTCCGCGACGGCGACGGAGTCGGGGAACTCCTCGATGACGATGCCCATCAGATGCGCGGTGCCGAACTCCGGGAACTCGTCGTCGGTCTCGACGGTCTCCCGCAGCACGTCGACGATGGATTCGGGGACGAACCGCGAGACCGGGTGGACGTCGACGACGACGGCGTGGCGGTCGCCGCAGTCGCAGTCGAACTCCCGCATCCCCATGTCGAGGTCGTGGGCGTGCATCGTCTCGCCGCACGGAAGCTCCAGCGCTCCGGAGCCGCTGCCCGGGACGCGCGGTTCTGGCATGTCGTCCGGTAGGCTCCCGACCCGATTAAAGACGGCGTTCCGCCCGCGGGCGCCGCCGGCCCGCCAGCCCCCGTGCCGGGAGCCGGCGGCCGCGGCCGAGGTCACTCCGGGATGTCGTCCGGGCCGAGGGCGGCGTCGTAGGGGTCGGACTCCGTCTCGGCCGCGGGCTCGTCGGCGTCGGCAAGCTGGAGGTAGCCCCGCGTGACGGCGGCGGCGCCGAAC
>JAHENN010000207.1 GCA_018609665.1 Haloarculaceae archaeon
CCCGCGGACGTCCTCGCGGACGTAGATTGGCGTCCGGTCGATGGACTCGACGAACTCGTAGGCGGTTTCGGCGGTCTCGTCGCTGGTCTCGTCGCCGTAGATGACCTCGACGAGGTCCATCTTCACCGGCGGGTTGAAGAAGTGCGTCCCGACGACCCGCTCCGGCCGGTCGGTCGCCGCCGCGATGTCGGTGATCGGCAGCGAGGAGGTGTTCGACGCCAGGATCGCGTCCGCGGGCGCCAGCTCGTCGAGGTCGGCGAAGATCTCCCGCTTCAGCTCCAGCTCCTCGGGGGCGGCCTCGATCACGAGGTCGGCGTCGGCGACCGCCGCCTCCAGGTCGGTCGTCGTCTCGATGCGGTCCAGTACCTCCGCCGGCGGCTCATCGAGGCGGTCCTTCCCGGCGAGCTTCTCCAGCGACCACCCGATTTCGTCGTACCCCTCCTCGACGAGCTCCGGCTCGACGTCCCGCATCGTCACGTCGTAGCCCGCCATCGCGACGACCTCGGTGATGCCGTGTCCCATGTTGCCCGCGCCCAGCACCGCGACGCGGTCGATGTCGGCGTGCATACGTGATTCTGCTGCCGCGACGGTCTTAAGCGTACGTTTCCTCGGCGGCGACTGACGCGGGGTCGGCGGCGGCGGTCCGGGTGCGGGCGGCCGTCGACCGCCGGCGCTCGCGGCCCCGGTCGACGGGTTTTCAACTTCGGAAGATATTTTTTCACGGACGGAAAATTACCACGCATGAGCACGGAGACGGAGGACCGGATACTGTCCGTCCTGGAGGACGACGCCCAGGCCTCCTACGCCGAGATCGCCGAACGAGCGGACGTGTCGAAGCCGACCGTCCGGAAGTACATCAACAAGCTGGAGTCGGAGGGGGTCATCGTCGGCTACTCCGCGGACGTCGACCCGAAGAAGCTCTCCGAGAAGTCGATCGCCCTCGTCGGCATCGACGCCGCCAGCGAGCGCTACATCGAGGTGACGGGCGAACTCCAGGAGAAGGCGGCCGTCGAGGCGCTGTACGCCTCCAGCGGCGACCACATGCTGATGGCGGAGGTCCGGGCCTCCGACGGCGACGCCGTCGGCGACGTCATCCGCGAGGAGATCCTCTCCATCGAGGGCGTCGAGGCCGCCCACCCCTCCTTCCTGCAGGAACGGCTGAAGTAACCCGCGGCTCCGTCGTCCGTGCTTGTTTTGCCGCCCCGACCGCTACCTCGGGCATGGCCACGTACACGCGGGAGACGCGGGTCGAGGCGCCGCTCGAGGAGGTGTGGTCGTTCCACTCGACCGTCGACGGCCTCGACGCGCTCACGCCCGAATTCATGAACCTCGAGATCCGCGGGGTGACCGGGCCGGACGGCGACCCCGACCCCGAGGTGCTCGAGGCCGGCGCCGAGATCGACCTCGCGATGCGACCGTTCGGCGTCGCCCCCCGCCAGGAGTGGACCTCCGTCATCACCGAGCGCACCGAGGACGACGACCGGGCGATGTTCCGCGACGTCATGGAGGGCGGCCCGTTTCCCGTCTGGGAGCACACCCATCGGTTCCTCGCGGACGGCGAGGCGACGGTCGTCGCCGACCGCGTGGAGTACGAACTCCCCGGCGGCGCCCTCGGGCGGGCGGCGTCGCCGCTCGGCTGGGTCGGCTTCGAGCCGATGTTCCGGGACCGACACCGCAGGACGAAGGCGCTGCTGGAGTGACTACCGGTACGGGACGACGACCACGCCGGCGACGACGAGGGCGCCCCCGGCGGCGACGACCGCCGAGACGGGTTCGCCGAGGAACGCGGCGCCCAGCGCGACGGCGACGACGGGTTCGGCCGCGCTGAGGATGGCCGCCGGGCCGGCGTCGACCCGCGAGAGCCCGACGAAGAACGCGAGGATGGGCACCGCCGTCGCGAGGGTCGCGATGCCGACCGCGGCGCCCCAGGCGACCGTCCCGCCGGGGGCCGACAGCGACCCCGTGGCGAGTCCGACCCCGAGGAAGGTTGCCGCCGCCGCCGGCATGACGTGGGCGGTCAGCGTCGGCGCGTCCACGTCCTCCAGCGTCGTCCGGCCGACGGTGATGTACGCCGCGTAGACGACGGCGCCGACCAGCACGACCGCGACGCCCCGGGGGTCCGCGGCCGCGGGGTTCACGCCGGTTATCAGCGCGACGCCGCCGAGCGTCAGCGCCAGCGCCGCCAGCCGCCGTCGACCGACCGGCTCGCCGAGGAAAATCGCCGCCAGCACGACGACGAAGACGGGGTAGGTGAAGAGGACGATGCCGACCATTCCGGCGGTCATGAACTCCAGCCCGAGGAAGTAGAGCCCGCTCATCGTCGCGTAGCCGCCCGCCCCGAGCGCGACGGCGACGGCGAGGAGCCGCCCCCGGAGCAGCCGGAGCCGGCCGCGGGCGCCGAGCACCGCCCAGAGGACGACGGTCGCCAGCCCGAACCGGAGGAACAGCACCGTCGGGATGGACAGTCCGGCGTCGCCGGCGACGACGCCGAGGACGCCCAGCGTGCCGAAGCCGGCCCCGGAGAGGAGGACCGACAGCGCGCCGAGTCGGGCCTCGTCCATGTCCCGAGAAACCCTCTGGCGGGGAAGTCCGTTGCGGAACCGACTTGTCGTCCCGCCCGCCAGGGTCGGCCGTGCTCGCGCGCCTCGAAGAACGGACGCCGCCGGCGGTCGCGCTGGCGGTCGCCGTCGCCGCCGTCTCGACGAGCGCGGTGCTCGTCCGCTGGAGTTCGGCGCCGGCCGTCGTGCTCGCCCTCTACCGGGTGGCGCTGACGACGCTTTTGCTGTCGCCGCTGCTGTTCACCCGCTACCGCGGGGAGTTCGCCGCCTTCCGCCCCCGCGACTGGCTCGTCGCGACGGCCACCGGCGCGGCGCTGGCCGTCCATTTCGCCGCCTACTTCGAGAGCCTCGCCTGGACCAGTGTCGCCGCCAGCGTCACGCTCGTGCAGTCCCAGCCGCTGTTCGTCGCCGTCGGCGCCGCCGTCGTCCTCGGCGAGCGGGTCGGCCCCCGGCGGGCGGCCGGCATCGCCGTCGCCGTCGCCGGGATGGCCGCGATGTCGGCCGGCGACCTGCTGGCCGGCGCCGCCGTCCGGGGCCCACGGCCGCTGTACGGCAACGCCCTGGCGGTGCTCGGCGCCGTCATGGCCGCCGTCTACGTCCTCGTCGGCCGGTCGCTCCGCCAGCGGGTCGCCGTCGTCCCCTACGTCCTCGTCGTCTACTCGGCGTGTGCGCTGACGCTGCTGGCCGTCGCCGTCGCGCAGGGACTGCCGCTGGCCGGCTACGGCCGCCGGGAGTGGCTCATCTTCCTCGCGCTGGCGGTCGGCCCCGGGCTGTTCGGCCACACCGTCGTCAACTGGGCGCTGGAGCACGTCGAGTCGTCGGTCGTCAGCGTCTCGCTGCTCGGCGAACCGGTCGGCGCGACGCTCCTGGCGCTGGTCCTGCTGGCGGAGGTGCCCGGCCCGACGACCCTCGCCGGCGCCGCGGTCGTCCTCCTCGGCATCTACCTCACCTCGCAGCGGAAATAAATGGGGTGTAATGTACGGCAAAACGCACTTTTTAAATACGGATGGAGGTAGACCACGATGAGAGCGACGAAACTGGGAATCATCTCGGCCGTGGTACTGCTGTCGGTCGTTGCGACGTCGCCCGCGGTGGCTGCCACCTCGCAGGTCCTCCAAGACGACGCCGACGACGACTTGGTCGATACCGTCGCCGACGCCGTGGATGCTGACGACGACGCCGAAGAGGACACCGACGACGGGGGAGCGGATACGTCCGGCGCCGACAACGCCGAAGAGAACACCGCCGATGGAGACGCAGACACGTCCGACACCGACAACGCCGAAGAGAGGTCCACCGAAAACGGCGACGATGATGCCGAGCAGGATGTCGCCGACGAGACATCGACGGCCAGCCAGGACGGCGACCTCGCCGAGGCGCCGGAGACGGACGACGCGTCCGACCCCGTCGCCGAGACGGTGGACGACCGCGACGACACATTTGATGTCGACGTCTGTGCGGACGTCGCGGGAAGCGCCTGCGAGAACGGCACCGAGGACGACATCATCGATGTCGACGCCTGCGGACGGGTCGTCGACGAGGAGGTCGCCGCCGGGACGCTCGTGCGGACGACCGGGGAGTGGGATGCGACGGTCGACACCGCGTGTCCGGCCTCCGGAGACGACGGGGACGGTGACGACGGAAACGACGAGGGCGGCGATGGTGACGACGGAGATGGTGGAGATGACGGTGGCGGCGATGGTGACGACGGAGATGGTGGAGATGACGATGGCGACGACAGCGGCGGTATCG
>JAHENN010000208.1 GCA_018609665.1 Haloarculaceae archaeon
GACAGCGACAGCGCGACGACGAGTCGGACCCCGAGGCCGCCGGCGGTGAGGGCGACGAAGCCCCCGGTGACGAGCGCGACCAGGAGCCGGAACCCCTCGCCCGGTCGGTCGACGGCCAGCGTCGCCGCGACGGGGACGAGCACCCACCCCGACAGCCCGACGAGGGCCGCCAGCGTCGCCGGCGAGCGTCGCCCCGGGTCGACGCCGTGCACCGACAGCGTCCGCCGGTAGGCGGCCCGGGCGACCAGCACCGTGGTGACCAGCCCGGCGACGGCCGAGGCGAGGACGAACGACAGCCCCGTCCAGTAGAGCAGCGACTCGTCGGTGCCCGGCAGGTACGCGAAGACGACGAAGACGGCCACGGCGACGACGACGCCGGCGAGGAGCCCGCTGCGGGCGTGGCGGCGCACCTCCAGCTCCTCGGCGAGGGCGGCCACGCCCGGGCGGTCGGGGGTGTCGGCGGACACGACCGACGGTACGGTCGGGCGATACAAAGCCATACAGGTATCGAACAGACGGAAAACCCGAGGGGAATCAGTAGGTCTAAGACTCGCGGAAGCCGAGTCAAGCTAATGACCACCCTCGGTTCGGCGAGCGCGGCCCCGGGCGAGATGGATACGGGGCGGCTGCCGGTCGGTGAGGCAAGAGACGGCTCCGAGGTCGGCCTGCCGGTCGCCGTCGTCAACGGCGCACGCGACGGGAAGACCCTCTACATCCAGGCGGTATCGGACGGCGACGAGCTCAACGGCCTCGGCGTCATCCGGCGGCTCGTCCCGCAGCTCGACCCGACGGAGCTAGCCGGCGAGCTGCTCGTCGTCGGCATCGTCAACCACTACGGCTTCCAGGTCGCCGAACACCGCAACCCCATCGACGACACGAAGCTCAACCGCGCCTACCCGGGCGACGAGACCGGCACTGCCTCCGAACGCATCGCCGCCGCGACCTTCGAGGCCGCCAGCGGCGCCGACCTCGTGCTCGACCTCCACCAGGGGTCGACCTCGTGTATGATAGACGAGACGCGCGTGCGCTGCGGGCCCCGCCACCGGCTCCACCGGGACTGTCTGGAGCTGGCGAAGGCGTTCGGCTGCGGCTACATCCTCGACCAGAAGGGCCCCGACGGCCAGCTGGCCCGCGCCGCCCCGGACGAGGGGGTTCCGACCATCGACCCCGAACTCGGCGGGTCGGTCGGCTGGGACGAGACCTCGATACGGAAGGGGCTGAAGGGCGTCTTCAACGTCCTCTACCGCTACGGCTTCCTCGACGGCGACGTCGAGCTGCGGCCGCAGACCCGCGCGACCGGCTTCGAGCAGTACGGCTCCCCGTCCGGCGGGCTCGTCTCCTACGCCGCCGAGCTGGGCGAGGAGATCAGCCGCGGCGACACGCTGTTCGAGGTGACCGGCCCGTTCGGGACGGTCAAGTCGGAGGTGACCGCCGACTCCGACGGCGTCTTCTGGCGGCACCGCCGGCTCCCGCAGGTCGCCACCGGCGAATACGTCTGCTCGCTCGGGACGGACATCGACTCCTTCTGACCCCCGCGAACCGCCCGGGGCGACCGTTTATCAAGGAGGACGGGGCCAGACCGCGCGTGACCTGAGCGCCGCCGGCGACCGGTCGAGGCCGGAGCGCGGGGCGCCGTCGCCGGCGCGGAAGTCCCGCCTGCTCGACACACCGAAATCGGCATGACGCCGTCGGCCGACAGGGGCGTATGGACCTCCGCTGTCCGGACTGTGCCCGGGAGTACACCGACCGCTGGCGGTGTGCGTGCGGCGCGCCGCTGCGGTTCGCCGAGCGGCCGCTGCCGGCGGCCGACACACCCGGCGACGCCGGCCTCGACCCCCGGAAGGGGCTGTGGGCCTTCGCGCCGTTTCTCCCCGTCGAGCGGCGCGTGACGCTCGGCGAGGGGTACACACCGCTGGTCGATGCCCCCGGGTTCGACGCCGCCGTCAAGCTCGACTACCTCTTCCCGACGGGGTCGTTCAAGGACCGCGGCGCGGCGACGACGCTGTCGCGGGCCGTCGCCGTCGGCGCCGACCGCGTCGTGGAGGACTCCTCGGGCAACGCCGGCGCCGCCATCGCGACGTACGCCGCCCGCGCGAGGATTCCGGCGGAGATATACGTCCCGGCGGACGTCAAGGCCTCGAAGCTGCGGGCCATCCGCCGGGCCGGCGCCGACGTCGTCCGGGTCGACGGCGACCGCGGCGACGTCACCGACGCCTGCGTCGAGGCCGTCGAAGCCGGCGAGGGCTGGTACGCCAGCCACGCCTGGAATCCGGCGTTCGTCGCCGGGACCGCGACGATGGCCTACGAGATCGCCCACCAGCGGGACTGGTCGGTGCCGGACGCCGTCGTGCTGCCGCTGGGCCACGGGACGATGTTCCTCGGCGCCTACCGAGGGTTCCGCGCGCTGCGAGACGCCGGCTGGACCGACCGGATTCCCCGGCTGCTGGGCGCGCAGGCGGCCGGCTACGCGCCGGTCGTCGCGGAACTGCACGGCGAGGCGGCCGCCGCCGGCGACAACAGCGTGGCCGACGGCATCCGCATCCGGGAGCCGGTCCAGAAGCGACGCATCCTGGCGGCCGTCGAGGCCACCGGCGGCGATGTCGTCGCCGTGTCGGAGCCGGCCCTCGAGGCGGCGCTCGACCGGCTCCACCGGGCGGGATTCTACACCGAGCCGACCTGTGCGGTGGCGCCGGCGGCGCTCGAGATGTACCGCGACCGGGGCGTCGTCGACGACGGCGACGACGTCGTCGTCGCGCTGTCGGGCAGCGGCCTGAAGGAGTAGCGCCGTCGGCTCACCGCTCGGGGTGGGTAGGGCCGTCGAAGCCGCCGCGGACGAGCGGCCGAGCGACGTGCCGCCTGGCCCGCGGCGGGACCTCGTACCAGCCAACGGCCAGTTCGCGGTCGAGCGGCCGCTCCACGCGGCCGTCGGCGGACGTCCCGCAGTCCCGACACCGGTAGCCCTGGCCGCGGCCCGCCGACTCCATCGTCCGCCCGCAGTCGGGGCAGGCCGGCGTCGCGGGCTCCGTCTCCCGGCGGTCCCGGAGCGCGAACTTCTCGAGCTTCAGGGTGCCCGAGGCCACCTCCCCGCAGACGGTGAGGTCGTCGCCGACGCGGAGCCGCCGCACCCGGTCGCGGAACCGCCCGGTCGGCTCGAAGGCGACACAGGGCAGTTCCGCGTCGCCGTCGGCGACCGCGAGGAAGACGTGTCCGCCCCGGCGGGTCTCCGGCGCCGCCGAGACGGTGCCGTCGAGCCGGTAGCAGCGGCCGTCTCTCGCGCCGGCAACGGTGCCCGGACGGAGGTGGGCGTCGGTGCCCTGGTTCGTGACGAAGGTCCGGGCCCGGGCGACCGGCTCGGCGTCGATGCGGCCGGCGACCGCCCGGCAGGCTGCCGGGTCGTCGCCCCGGATCCCGTACAGCACCGGCCCGGGCGTGTGGGGGACACAGACCGCCTCGCCGGCCTCGCGGTCGACGGTGTCCCACACCGTCGGGTAGCCGGCGTCGGCGGCGTCGAAGACCGTCCCGGCGTCGACGTCGCGGTCGGTACCCCGCCGCTCCGGGCGGCGGTAGGCGATGTGCTCGTAGGTCCACTCCTCGAAGGCGGCCCGGGCGCCGACGGCCGCCAGCGCGCCGACGAGGCCGCGGCCGTTCCCCCAGGTCTCGGCGCGGTAGCCGGCCACCGCGAGCAGCCGGCGGGCGTCGGCGCGGGCGTGGACGTCGGTGACGGCTCGGCGGGCGAACGTCGCGACGGCCGCCGGGACGTCGCCGGGAGCGTCGTCAGCGGCGACGACGCCGGGGTTAGTTCGGTCGTCGGCCGTCTCGGCAGCCCCGTCGACCACGTCGGCGGCGACATCGACGGCGGTTGACGGCGCGGCGTCGGTGTGGACCGCAAGCGCCGCGTTGCCGCGGGTCTTGTGCTCGACGGCCGGGTTGCACCGGACTAACAGGACGCGCTCGACGCTCGCCCCGGCGTCGGCGAGCCGGCGGGCGACCGTGTCGGCGACGTACGTCGTACACATCCCCCGGTCGCGGGAGTCGGTGTCGTCGAGCCCGATGACGGTCACGGCTGGTGGTACGGCCGCCGGCGGCAACGGCGTTTCGGTCGGCCGTCCGGGCGCAACCGCCGGAGAACGCCGGGTGTGCGTGGGAAACACATTTAAACTGGGAACCTGCTACGTACCCCTATGTCCCGGTCCGCACTGGTCGGTAACGTCACCTCGATGCTCGAGGACGCGGGGTTCACGGTGAGTGACCGGTGTGCGATTCGCCCGAAGAGCTTCGACATCGCGGCTCGCCGGGGAAAGGACGTGGTGCTGCTGAAGGTGCTGGCCAACATCGACGCCTTCGACGGGCAGACCGGCGCGGAGATGCGTCGCCTCGGTGAGTACCTCGAGGCGACGCCGATGGTCATCGGCCTCCGGACCAGAAACGAGGACCTGAAGCCGGGCGTCGTCTACTTCAGACACGGCGTCCCCGTGCTGTCGCCGGACAGCGCGATGGACCTGTTCGTCGAGGAGGTGCCGCCGCTCATCTACGCGGCCCCCGGGGGGCTGTACGTCAATATCGACGGCGAGCTGCTGTCGGACGTTCGCTCCGACCGGGAGTGGTCGCTCGGCCGGCTCGCCAGCGAGCTGGGCGTCTCCCGGCGCACCGTCTCGAAGTACGAGGACGGCATGAGCGCCAGCGTCGACGTCGCCGCCGAGCTGGAGGAGATCTTCGACCGACCGCTGGCCAGCCCGGTCAGCGTCCTCGACGGCGCCGAGGAGGTCCGCGACGACGTCGACGACCCCGAGGAGGCCGAGGCCGACCCCGACGACGCCCACCTGATCACGGTGCTGACGCGGGTAGGCTTCGACGTCCACCCGACCGTTCGCGCGCCTTTCAAGGCCGTCAGCGAGGACGAGGAGGGCGACCAGAAGGTACTCACCGGCCACTCGGAGTTCAACCGCACCGCCGAGAAGCGCGCCCGCATCATGTCGTC
>JAHENN010000209.1 GCA_018609665.1 Haloarculaceae archaeon
GTTCGGCCTCGGTGACGACGCCGCCGTCCTCGGCTGCCTCGAAGGCCGCCGTCCGGGCCCGTCGCGGCCCCACCGGCGCCCGCGTCTCGAAGGCCGCCTCCCGCTCGAGCAGCTTCGCGAACCCGCGGACGAGCTTGAAGTCGCCGGCCTCCCGCTCGAGGTCCGTCAGCGCGTCGTCCAGCGTCGCCCGCCGCTCGCCGACGTGGCCCCGGTAGACGCCGAGGACCCGGCCGGCCAGCGCCTCGTCGTCGGGGTCGGTGAACCGCGGGTGGTAGCCGCCGCCGGCCCGCGAGACGCGCAGGAGGTCCTTCGTGAGCACCGGCGGAGATTCGGTCGCCGGTAAATAAAAGCATCGCGGGTGTTGGTACCCCCCTCGGGTTCGGATACCGCCGCTCGTCGACGGCGACAGCACGACTCCGATACCGGCAGAGGCGGATGGAAAGACGACCGGTTCCCCCGGCGGGACCTGACGGTTGGAAACGTCCCCACCGACACCGGCGGTGCGTTCCAGAAAATGCATATAGCTATTTTGATTATCTCAAGCGATAATGTCATCTCCCGTTATATTCGTGCGGAATTGTTACGTGGTACCATGTCGACTGGCGACGACATGAAAATCACGGACGAAGAACGGAGACAGGTCAGCGGAGAACGGTTGACGGAGGAGCTCGGCATCGATGAGCGCGAAATCGGGTGGCGCAAGGAGTTCACGCGGTTCAACGAGGCCGATGCCCAACGGCTCGACGAGATGGGCGATCTCTTCGAGAGAATCTCCGAGGACCTCGTCGAAGAGTTCTACGCCCACCTCAAGTCGTACTCGGAGACGGTCAGCATCCTCGGCTCCTCGTCGAAGCCGGTGCAGGCAATCAAATCGGACCAGCAGAGGTACCTGGTGGAACTGGGGAGCGGGGAGTACGACCAGCGGTACTTCGACCGACGAGCCCGAATCGGGCAGATTCACGACATGCTCGACCTGGGTCCGAAAATCTATCTCGGTGCTTACAGCATCTACTACGAGGGCATCCTCGAGGCCATCGGCGAGGAAGCAAAGGAGGAGTTCGCACAGGCCGACGGCGGGGTAGAGCTTCGGGAGTCGCAGACGGAGTCAGACACCGGGACGACGCCGGACGCCGGAGCACCGACGCGGGCAGGTGTGGAGGGAGCCGTCGATACGGTGGTAGAGCGCGCGATGTCGGCGCTCAAACTCATGCTCCTCGACCAGCAGGTGGCTATGGACACCTACATCAATTCATACGTCAGCGAGATGGCGGACGTCTCCGTCGATATCAGAGAGCAGGTCGACGTCCTCCAAGACAAATCGGAGGACGTGACTGCCAGCTCCCAGCAAATAAGCGAACTCGCCGACGAGCAGAGCGAGACGATGGAGGAAGTCGCATCGGAGGTGTCTGATATGAGTGCGTCGGTCGAGGAGATTGCCGCGACCGCCGACCAGCTATCGTCGACCAGCGAGGAAGCCGAGAGTCAGGCCACCCAGGGGCAAGAGTCGGCTACCGACGCCATCGAGGCGATGGAGGACGTCGACGCAGCAGCCAAGGAGGTGACCGACGATGTCGACCGGCTCCAACAGCAGGTCAGCGAGATCGACGAGGTCGTCGAGGTCATCGACGGCATCGCCGAACAGACGAACCTGTTGGCGCTGAACGCCTCCATCGAGGCCGCCCGGGCCGGAGAGGCCGGCGAGGGCTTCGCCGTCGTCGCCGACGAGGTGAAGTCCCTGGCCGAGGAGTCCCAGGAGCAGGCGAGCCAGATTGAGAAGATGGTGCAGCGCATCCAGACGGACACCGATGAGACCGTCGACAGCCTCCAGACGACCACCGAAGCCATCGACAACGGTATCGACGCGGTTGAGGGAGCGATGGGGAACCTCACTGAAATCGTCGGTGCAGTCGAGGAGACCGCCGAGGGCATCGAGGAGGTCGCGGAGGTGACGGACGCCCAGGCCGCATCCACGGAGGAGGTCGCGAGCATGGTCGACCGCGCTGTCGACCAGGCCGAGGAGGTGTCCGACGAGATAGAGCGCGTCGCCTCGGCCAACGAGCGACAGGCAGAGCGGGTCCAGCAGATAGACAAGACGGTCGAACGGCTCGCAGACGCTGAGTGACCCAAACGACCCTGGGGACGCGGCCGGCCAGCGCCTCGTCGTCGGGGTCGGTGAACCGCGGGTGGTAGCCGCCGCCGGCCCGCGAGACGCGCAGGAGGTCCTTCGTGAGCACTGCCCGGCGGTCGGGCGCCGACGAGTAAAAACGCCGCGGCCCTCAGCGCTCCCGCCGTTCGGCCTCCAGGTCGCGGGCCTCCGCCTCGAGGTCGCTCGTCTCCCCCTCGAGGCCGCCGACCTGCCCGCCGTGACCGGCGATCACCGAGGCGTCCAGCCGCGAGGGGCGGTGGCCGCCGTCGTCGGAGTCGGCGTCGTCGTCTCCGCCGCCCCGAAACCGGGCGAGGAGCCGACCCAGGAGTGTTCCGAGCATCGCCCGGTCTACGGAGCCCCCGGACAAAAGGGCTCGGCCACGCCGGGAGTCAGCCGTCCGTTTCGGGCGCCTCCGCGGGGTCGACGGCCTCGCCCCTCTCGGGGTGGACGCCGACCCGGTCACAGCGGTCGGCCATCGGACAGGCCTCGGGGTCGTCGAGACAGGCGGGCTCGCGTGCGGTGCAGTGCTCCCGGCCGAACTGTATCATCGCGGTGTGGCCGAATCTTCACTTCGGAATATTTCTGCTATACAAACGATAGCAACACTTTTTCCGAGCGGCCTGGATTTTCGCTGGCACAGGGACGGAGGTGTCTAACCGTGTCTCAAGCCGCCGAGATAGATCTTGATGGAGCTCTGAGCGCCTTCGAGACGACCATCCGAAACAAGCCGAATCGAGCAGATAGAGTGAGCGAACGGACGGCAACAAGCTACCTCCGAAACGCTCGCTACTTCATCGAGTGGCTAGCAGAGGAGTAATCCCGACGACCTGCCGGTTTGTCGAGGAGACCACCTGAATACGCCGACCCACCGCCAGCCATCACGAACGAGTACCGGTGCTCGGAGCCGCGGCATCAGAACGCGGTGACGACGTCCTCGGTCGAGAACAGACAGAGGTCGTCGCGCTCCGCTGCCGCCTCGATCAGGCTCTGGTTGAAGCCGCTCCGAGCGAACAGGCAGAACTCGTGGGAGACATTACCCCCTCCCTGCGGCGTCCAGCGGATGTTCTTTACGTCGCGCTCGAGGTCGTTCAGCACGTCGTACCCCATCGGCTGGCTGGTGAACTTGCACTCGCCGGCGACCAGCGTCTCGCCGGTCGTCAGCCCGACCACGTCGACCTCCTGCTCCTGATACCACCAGCGGCCGATTCGGTCGAACGTGTACGCGTCGTAGAGGGTGTACACCGCGTTTCGACACAACTCCTCGAACTTCGGGCTGACTGCGTCCGCGAGGTGTGGTTCGATCAGTTCCTCGTAGGCGTCGGTGCCTGCCCGGTCGTACTTGTCGCCCTGCCCGTAGACGAATCGGAACCAGAACCGGAACAGCGCGTCCTGCAACACGTACTGCCCCCGCCGGGATTGCGCGGGATTCTCGGTCACCGGCACCTCCCGACGGACGATCTCCAAGTCCTGCAGATTCTTCAGGTAGTGGCTGATCTGGTCGGAGTCGATGCCGGCCGCCTGCGCGATCTCGTTCGAGGTCTCGTTTCCGGCGGCGATCGTCTTCAGAATCGAGAAGTAGCGGTTCGGATTCTCCAGCTCGGTTCGCAGTACGTACTCGGGTTCGTCGTGGAGAAACCCCCGCTTCGAGAGGACGGCATCCCGGATGTTCTCCCGCAGTGGTCGGTCGTCATCGACGGCCTGCAGGTAGTGCGGCGTCCCGCCGAAGACGCCCCACGCTAGCACCGTCTCCTCGGGATCGTAGTCGGGGAAGAACTCCGTCGCGGCGTCGAACGGCAGCTCCTCCAGTTGGAGGCGCATATCGAACCGCCCGTGTAGTGGACTCCCGCCACTCATCACCTTCTCTTTCATCATACTGATTGACGATCCGACGAGCACCAACGTGGCAGACGTGCCTTCGACCTCGTGATCCCACAGTCGCTGAATGACCGAGGGGAGGCTCTCGTCGCTCTCGATGAGGAACGGGAACTCGTCAAGGACAATCAGCGCGTCCTGCTCGATGAGGTAGCCGAGGACGTCCTCCCACTCGCGGCGGATGCGCTCGATGCCCGGGAAGGTTCTCGCCGCCTCCGCGACGAAGTCGTCGAGTTGTATCTGCTTCGTCGTCTCCGTAGCCTGGTAGTAGACGACCTCGTCTCGGTCGCGGATGGAGTGCTCGACCAGTTCCGTCTTCCCGACTCGCCGCCGCCCCCAGACGGTAATCAGCGAGTGTTCGTCGGTGTCGTACCGCTCTTGGAGGGCCGCGATGTCCGCATCGCGGTCGACGAACGCGTCCATAGGCGCACAGTCTGGGGCCACCGCAATAACAGCGTCGGCTAAGGTAGTTGAAAATAGGGTACTTTAGAATACCTAACCCTGAACTACCCTATTCGGAAGTTCCGGGGAGTGGGCCGACGCTTATCCGAAGCCAGTGACGTCGTCGCGGTATGCGTGGCCCCGAGTTCGACTCCAGCGAGGAAGGCAAAAACGCGTTGGCCGCCGTCTCGCGGGTCGCCCTGCTCGCGGCTCGTTTCGCTCGTCGTTCGTCCGGCCGTTGCCTCCCGGCGGTCGGCCGCGCGGTCCCCGCTCGGTTGCTCCCGGGCGCGTGTCGGTTCGCCGCCGTACCGCTCCAGCAGGGCGTCGTGTGCCGGCTGGCTGGCCGCGTCGGCGGTGTTCTGGCTCAACACGGTGCGGACGAGACACTCGAAGGCGTCGTGGCCGCCGTAGGTCTTCTGCCAGTAGCGCTCGCCGAGACGGTCGACGACCCGCTCGGCGCGGGCGCCGGCGGTCGCGGGGTCGAAGCGCGCGTCGGTGCCGCTGGCGATGTTCTCGGACGGCTCGTCCATGTCGGTACCGGGAGTCGGGACGACAAGAGGCTGTCCCGGCCCGCGGCGGTCCGTCACCGTTCGACGCGAAGGACGCACTCGAGGTCGGCGCCGTCGGCCAGCGCCGCGACGAGGTCACGGTCGACGTCGGCGGCGGCGACGTCGGCATCGACCATCACGGTCCGGTCGTCGACGTAGGTGCTGGTGCGGGCGACCATGCTGCGGTCGCCGTCGAACGTGAGGTCGGGGTGGCCGCGGCCCTCGACGACCTGCTCGTGGCCGCCGGCCGACAGCGTCGCGGTGATCGTCGCCGCCGGCGAGCGACAGGCGGCGGCGAAGGCGTCGTCGAACGCCGCCGGCGTCGTATCCGCCTCGACGGCGAGAATGCAGTCGCCGGCCGGCGTCAGCCAGTCGTCGCTCGTCACCTCGAGCGTGCTCCCGTGCTCCGCGGTCACGTTCTCGTGGCCGCGTGCGCGTATGCGTTCCTCCATGGTCGATGGTCGGCTCCGGCGGGTGTATCGCCTGAATCCGGCGGCGGCGTTCATATACCCGTCGGACGGCCGCCGTCGACCTCGTCCGGCGGCTCAGGGCGCTTGGTAACTGTTTTCATGGGGGGCGGCCTCCACAATTTTTATATGCGGCAACGCTGTACCACCATGTACCAGAACGCGTCCGGCGTTCGGCAGCATCGTCAGCAGACCGAAATGACAGGGAACCTTCCTCACGCGACGACCGACCCCTCGGTAGCCGTTGCTGTCCGCGCCCGGAGCGTAATGGCGTAGAACGACAACCATGCCCGAA
>JAHENN010000210.1 GCA_018609665.1 Haloarculaceae archaeon
CGCCGACGTGCTCACCCAGCGGCGCGTCACGGACCTCATCAGCGAACTCGACATGCTCGGCATCGTCAACGCCGTCGTCGTCTCGAAGGGCCGGTACGGCCGGACGAAGGAGATCAGCCTCTCGGTGCCGCTCGACGAGACGGAGGCCGTCCTGCTGTCGGATTCGCGGGTGGGCGAGGTCGAGGACGCCCAGCCGTTCGTCCAGGCGCGGTTCGACAGCTGACGGGCGACGGCGAGCGTCTCCTGCTCCCGAGACGCGCCGCTTCCCGTACCGCATCCGCTCACGGCTCGCCGTCGAGCGTTGCCCTGAAGCGGTCGCGGTCGACCACCTGCAGACGCGCCTCGGCGGTCGCGACGACGCGGTCGTCGTCGCACCGGCGGAGCCGGCCGTCGAAGACGAGGTCGCGGCCGTCGACGCGGTCGAGCCGCGTCCGGACCACGACCTCGGTGCCGACGGGCGCGGCGGCCCGGTGGTCGACCGCAGACCGGCTGCCGACGACGCCGGTTCCGGCCGGCAACTGTCCGCGGACCGACTCTCGGGCGAGGAACTCCACCTGCGCGAGCAGGTGGGCCGTCCCGAGCACGTCGACCGCCTCTCCGGGGTCGGCGTCCGCCGCGGCCGGCTTCCCCGGCGGCCCCTCCTGCGGGCCGAAGGCCGTCGTCGCGTGGCCGGGCTCGACGACGAACGTCCGGCGACCCTCGGCGCCCGGCGTCGGCACGTCCATGCGTCCGGGACGGCCGCCCGGCAG
Source organism: Haloarculaceae archaeon (assembly GCA_018609665.1). Lineage (GTDB taxonomy): Archaea > Halobacteriota > Halobacteria > Halobacteriales > Haloarculaceae > Natronomonas. Next base: position 750 of record JAHENN010000210.1, read on the forward strand.
TTCGGCCTGTAGCCGTCATCCGTCGGCGACGACGGCTTCCGCCTCGATCTCGACGACGTACTCCGGGCCGATGAGCCCCGACACCTCGACCATGCTGGCGGCGGGCCGGACGTCGCCGAAGAACTCTCGATGGACCTCGCCGATAGTCTCCCAGTCGTCGGCGTCGGTCACGTACAGCCGGGTGCGGACGACGTCCTCCCGGCGGCCGCCCGCCTCCCGGACGGCCCCGACGACCGTCTCCAGGGCGTGTCGGGTCTGGGTCGCCGGGTCGCCGGGAGCGACCGGGTCGCCGCTCTCGTCGGTCGCGGTCGTCCCCGCCACGAGAATCCGGTCATCGACCCTGACGGCCCGCGAGTAGCCGACCGTCGATTCCCACTCGGCGCCCATCGCGACGCGGCGTCGGTCCATGCCGAGAGGGCGCACCGCGCCCGGAAAAACCGTCGGCTCCGGACCGCGGCGCCCGGAACTGAAGCGTTTAACCGGTCGCCGCGCGAAATCTCGTGTATGAGCCAGCCAACGAAGATCGTACTCGGAACCGTCGGGGTCGCCGCCGTCGTCGGCGTCGCCCTTCTGGCCGGGATAACCCTCTGATGTTCGACCGCCGGGAGCTGTCGGCGGATCTCGCGGGCGTCCGGGAGACCCACGCCCCAGGCGCGCTCGTTCTCGACAGCGACGGCGACTTCGAGACGCTGCCGCCGTCCGTCGCGGAGAACCTGCTTGCGGTCGTCGACGCGCTGGACCCGCTGGCGTACGACCCCGAGTGGGTGCCGGCCGACGCCCCGGAGCCGCTGTCGCGGCTCGCCGGCGGGGAGTTCACGATCGGCGCGCCGGGCGACGGCGGCGTCGCCTGGACCCGGCAGACGGAGCCGCCGGCGGTGTTCGTCAAGCCGCGGCTGGAGGGGTCGCCCAAGGGGTTCGTCGACTTCCTCGTCGCCGAGGCGCTCGTCGAGATCGGGCTCGGCGAGCCGGAGAGCTTCCTGGGCTTCTTCGGCGACTCGTATCCGGAGCTGGCGGCGGCAACGGAGCTGTCGCCGGCCGACACCTACCAGCTGGCGGCCGCGCTGTACGACGCCTACCTCGGCCACCACACCCGGGAGACGTTCGCCGGCTGGGCGGGCGACCACGACGAGCTGCATGCCCAGTGGGTCGACGCGGGCGAACGGCTCGAGCCGCGGCTGTCGGAGCTGTCGACGGAGGTGGCGGTCGGCCGGACGGACCTCGCGGCGGCCGCCGAGCTGGCGTGTGCGGCCGTCAAACACGACCTCGAGGTGCCGAAGCCGTTCGACGCGCTGGACTCGCCGGCCTACCGGAGCCACGGCCCCGACTTCGCGGTCCGGTGGGCCGAGAAGACGTTCGAGGCGCTGGACGACGCCTGACTACGTGAACGCCGAGATGCCGGTGAGGTCCTCGCCGAGCACCAGGCTGTGGATGTCGTGGGTGCCCTCGTAGGTGTAGACCGTCTCCATGTTCGCCATGTGCCGCATCGGGGGGTGGTCGGCGGTGATGCCGTTGCCGCCGAGGATCTCGCGGGCGACCCGGGACTGGTCGCGGGCGGTGCGGACGTTGTTGCGCTTGGCCATCGAGACGTGCTGCGGCCGGAGGTCGCCGCGTTCCTTCAGGTCGGTCAGCCGGTAGGCCAGTAGCTGGGCCAGCGTCACCTGCGTCGCCATCTCCGCGAGCTTCTCCTGCTGGAGCTGGAACCGGCCGATTGGGCCGCCGAACTGCTCGCGGTCGGTGGCGTACTCGCGGGCGGTCTCGAAGCAGTCCCGGGCGGCGCCGACGGCGCCCCAGGCGATGCCGAACCGGGCCTGCGTGAGACACGACAGCGGGCCCTTCATTCCCTCGACGCCCGGCAGGACGGCCGATTCGTCGACCCGGGCGTCGTCGAGGTGGACCTCGCCCGTGACCGAGGCCCGCAGCGAGAGCTTCCCGTCGATCTCGTTGGTCGTCACGCCGGCCGTGTCGGTGTCGACGAGAAAGCCCCGGACGGTGTCGTCGTCGGAGCGGTCCTTCGCCCACACCACGGCGACGTCGGCGATCGGGGAGTTCGTGATCCAGGTTTTCGTGCCGTTGAGGACGTAGCCGTCGCCGTCGCGTTCGGCGGCCGTCTCCATCGCCGAGGGGTTGGAGCCGTGGTCCGGCTCGGTGAGGCCGAAGCAGCCGACCCGCTCGCCCGAGCCGAGGGCCGGCAGCCACCGCTCCTTCTGTGCGTCGCTGCCGTAGGCGTGGATCGGGTACATCACGAGCGACCCCTGGACGGAGGCCATCGACCGGACGCCGGAGTCGCCGGCCTCCAGCTCCTGCATCAGCAGGCCGTAGGCCCGCTCGGAGAGGTCCGGCAGCCCGTAGCCGTCGAGGTTCGGCCCGAAGAACCCCAGCTCGCCCATCTCGGTGATGCGGTCGGTCGGGAACGTTCCCTCGAGCCAGTGGTCGCCGACGTCGGGCTTGACGCGCTCCTCGACGAACTCCCGGGCGGTGTCCCGGACCATCCGCTCGGTCTCGTCGAGGTCCGCCTCGAGGTCGAGGTAGTCGAGCATACCCGCCGTTGGGCCGGTACCGACAAAAACGCTGGCACGACCCGGTCAGTCGTCGGCGGCGGCCGCCGGCCGGGCCAGCCGGCAGAAGTTGTCGAAGACCCGCGTCGCGTTGCGGGCCTCCTCGTAGGCGGCCTCGGTGATGCCGTCGCAGACGGCCTCGATGCGCTCCGCCGGGAGGTCCTTCCCCCGGGTGACCGCCTCGGCGGTCCGGCGGTCGTACTCGGGGTGGAACTGGACGCCGTGGACGTCGCCGTACCGGAACCCCTGGATGCCGTGGCCGTTCTCGGCGATGCGGTCGGCGCCGGCCGGCAGCTCCGTGACGGCATCGGAGTGGGTCGTGAAGACGGTGATCTCCTCGGGGACCCC
>JAHENN010000211.1 GCA_018609665.1 Haloarculaceae archaeon
CGACGCGGACGAGCATCGCCAGCCCGTCGTAGCTGGCCTCGAGGCCGGCCTCCTCGCGCAACTCGCGGCGGGCAGCCTCGCGGAACGTCTCCGCCCCCTCGAGGTCGCCGCCGGGCAGCACCCACATGTCGACGCCCTCGTGACGGACGAGCAGGACCTCCCCCGACGGCCGGGAGACAAGCGTGTGGGAACCGTAGGGGGCGCCGTGCTCGCGGATGCGCTCGACGAGCGTCCGGAACCGGCCGCGGGAGACCCGTTTGCGGTAGGTCCGCTCGAGGGCGGCGTCGCCGTGGCGGTCCAGTAGCCGGTGGCGGGCGCGCTCGGCCGTCCGGGCCGCCTCGTCGGCGATGTACCACAGCCCGTCGAAGGCGGTCATGGCGGAACCGGGGGCAGGGGCGTTCGGCGTGTCTCGCTCATACACGGGCGTTCGCCGCGGCGGGCAAAAGCCGTTCGGAGGCCGAAACGACGGGCTTTTTTTCCGGCGGCGAAAATCCGCCGGCATGGGATTCGAGAAGGGAGACCGCGTCGTCTTCCACGACAAGCACAGCGAGTACGACGGCGAAACCGGCGAGGTGACGCAGGTCTCCGAGACGATGTTCGGCGACAGCACCTACATCGTCCAGTTCGACGAGGGCCAGGAGGCCGGCATCCCCGAGGACGCCCTCGAAGCCGCCGGGGAGTGACCCCGTGAGCGCCGTCCCGTTCCACTACGTCGATCTCCGGACGTTCTGCTACGCGACGGAGGACGAACGGCGGGTGGCGGCGGCGCTGCGGACCTTCCTCCCGGAGGACGTCGACCTCGAGCGCGAGGAAACGGAGGGCCACAACGGCGACCGGATTCTCGTCCTGTCGGTCCGGCTCGAGCGGGCCGACGAGGTCAGACACGTCCTCTCGCGGCTGGCGGAGATGGACGACCTCGGACGGCTCCTCGAGGAGCTCGACGACCGCATCGACGACAACTGCGCGTTCTTCCTCGGCCTCGACAAGCAGGCCGCCTACAACGGCGACGTCCGGCTCGGCGACGGGCTGATGCTCCGCGGGAAGGTCGAGGCCTACCCCGCCGAGCGCGAGCGGGCCGTCGAGACCGCCGAGACAGCCCTCGAGGACCTCGCCGCCCGGGGCACGTAGCCGGAGGCCGGGACTCCGGGTCCCGGCCGTCGCCCGACCTACCGACGCCGACGGCGGCGAGCCGGTCACTCGGCGAACTCGACGCCCGTGACGTCGAACCGGGCGCCGCCGGCCGCGCTTTCCGTGACGGCAATCTCCCAGCCGTGTGCCTCGCAGATCTGCTCGACGATGGCCAGCCCGAACCCGCTGCCGCCGTCGCCGGTGGTGAATCCGCTTTCGAACACCCGCTCGCGGTCCGCCGGCGGGATTCCCGGGCCGTCGTCGGCCACGTAGAACCCCTCGTCGGTCGCGCCGACGGTGATCCGCACCGACTCGTCGCCGTGCTCGATGGCGTTCCGGAAGAGGTTCTCGAATATCTCCGGCAGCCGGTCCTCGTCCGCCCGTATCGTCGCCGACCCCTCGGCGACGAGCGACGCCTCGCTCGTGGAGACCGTCCGCCAGCACTCAGTGACGACCTCCTCGAGGTCGACCGCCTCCGTCTCGCCGACGACCTTCCCCTGCCGGGCCAGCGCCAGCGAGTCCTCGAGGAGTTCCTCCATCCGCGTCAGCGCCTGCCGGACGTCGGCGAGATGCTCGCTGTCGCAGTCGGCGGCGGCGAGTTCGGTCCGGCCCTTGGCGACGCTCAGCGGGCTCCGCAGGTCGTGGGAGACGACGCCGGTGAACTCCTCGAGCCGGTCGCGCTCGCGGGTGAGTTCGGCCTCCCGCTCCTGCAGCAGCTCGAGCTGCGTGATCCGCGCGAAGACGACCGCCAGCGTGTCGCTCCACAGCTCGATGAGCTCGATGTCCCGCTCGGAGAAGGCGTCGGGCTCGGTGTCACCGATGTTCAGCAGGCCGTGCTGGCCGAGCGACACGATCACCTCGCTGCCGATCGGCGTGTCCTCGGTCGCCCGCTGGTCGTGTGCGTGCATGTCCTCGACGTACCGGAGCTCACCGTCCTGGTAGACCCCCCAGGAGATGGACTCCTCCTCGGCGGTGTACGTCGGCGGATTCGAAACGATTTCCCGACCGCGTTCGGAGATGGCGACCGGCTCGAGCGCCCGCTCGTCGGCCGTGCTCAGCCAGATACCGGCGATGTCGAACTCCAGGACGGTCTCGATGCTCTCCAGGGCGTACTCCGCCGCCTGCTCGACGTCCGTCGTCTCCAGCAGCGTCTTCGTCATCGACTGAAGTTGCTCCAGGACGGTGTTGTACCGCGCGAGTGCCTGCTCCTGCCGCTTCCGCCGTGTGATATCGCGCATCGCGGTGAGGATTCCGCCGACGGCGTCGTCGTCGGTGAAGTTCTGCGCGCGGCTCTCGACCCACCGCCACCTCCCGTCGGCGTCCCGCGTCCGGAACTCGGCGGTCGAGACCCGGTCGGGCCGGCGTTTCAGCCGTGTGAACTGCTGGAAGACGTCGTCGTGGTCGTCCGGGTGGATGTGTTCAAGCGGGTCCTCGCCGGTGACGTCCAGCGGCTCCCACTCGAACAGCGGCGACGGCGGGCTCTGGTACTCGACGGTCATCTCCTCGTCCAGCACGACGAGGAGCTCCGGAGAGTACTCCACCAGCTGTTCGTACCGCTGGAGCTCCTCTCGGCGCCGCTTCTGCTCGGTGATGTCTCGTATCGCCCCCCGCAGCTTGGTGATCTCCTCGCCGTCGTAGACGGGCTCGCCGATCGTGCGAACCCACTTTTGTTCGTCCCCTGCGGTGACCAGCCGGAGCTCCAGCTCGAACGGCTCTCCCTCGCCGCGGCAGCCCTCGACCGCCGCCTCGATGGTCGCCCGGTCGTCGGGATGGTAGAACCCGACCGCTGCCTCCAGCGTCGGCTCGAACTCGCCGGCGGGGTCGAGGCCGTGGATGGCGTGGGTTCCCCGGGTCCAGTGGAGGTCGTCGGTCTCGGCGTCGAGCTCCCAGCCGCCGACGCCGGCCAGCTGCTCGGTGTGGCGCAGCAGCTCCTGGCTCCGCTCGAGCTTCTCCTCGCGCTCCCGCCGCTCGGTGACGTCGGTGTAAATGAAGAATCCGCCGGAGCCGTCGTCGTAGACGGCGTGCTGCAGCAGGAACCGCCGGAGGCCGCCGGCGGTCCGTCGCGTGACCTCCCTCGGCCCGACCCGCTCGTCGCCCCGGAGGCGCTCGTTGATTCGTTCGGCCTCCGCGGCCCTGCCCTCGGGGACGATGTAGTCGTCGAGGGAGTCGCCGACGACCGTGTCGGCGTCGTAGCCGAACGTCTCTTCGAAAGCGGGGTTGACCTGTTCGACGACCGGCTCGCCGTCCTGGAACTCGACCTCGACGGTCGGCTGCGAGAGGCGGTCGAAGACCGTCCGGAACCGCCGGCGCTCCTCCTCGGCCCGCCGTTCGGCCCGGAACTGACCTACGGCGTTGTCGATGCGGTTCGCCAGGAGCTCGTACTGGTCCGGGTCCGGCTTCTTGTAGAGGTAGTCGGTGACGCCGGCGGAGATGGCGTCGCTGGCGATCTCCTCGCTGCCCGTGCCGGTGAACAGGATGAACGGCAGGTCGGGGTCGTCCTCGCGGACGCGGCGCAGGAACTCGATCCCGTCGGTGTCTGGCATGTCGTAGTCGGAGACGACGCAGTGGTAGTCGCCGGCGGCGAGCCGGTCGAGTCCCTCGTCGGCGCTCCGCACCACGTCGACCGTCAGGCGGTCGTCCTCTCGCTCGAGGAACGTCGCGACCATCTCCGCGAACTCCACCTCGTCGTCGACGTGCAGAACCCTGATTGACTCGTCCATCGTCTTCTATCGGATACCGACAGATGTAGGCCCGTGGTCAAGAATCCTGTCCCGCGGACGGTGTCGCGGCCGATTCGGCCGCGTCGGACGGCTCGCGTCCGCCTCCGGCTGCCGCCCGGCGGGGTCGCCGCCTCCCCGTGCCGCCGGCCGGACGGACCGCGGCGGCCGGCTCAGTCGCCGCGCAGCTCGTTCATGTGGTCGATCCGCTGCTGGAGCAGCTCGGCGGTGCCGATGTCGTGTCTGACCCGCAGCCCCTCCTCGCCGGCCCGCGCGAGGGCCTCTTCGGCGACGGCCTCGGCGTCGGCGATCGTCTCGCCGCGGCCGACGACGGCGAAGGACCGCGAGGTCGTCGTGAAGACGCCGTCCTCGCGCGACTCGACGCTGGCGTAGAACAGCAGCGCCTCGCCGGCCGACTCGGGGTCGACCCCGACCCGGGCGCCGGCGGTCGGGTCCGTCGGGTAGCCGTCCGGGACGGCGTACTTGCAGACGGTCGCCCGGTCGGCGAACTCCAGCTCCGGGAGGTCGTCGCCGTCGCGGGCCGCCACGAGCAGGTCGAGGAACTCCGTCTCGAGCACAGGTAGCGTGTTCATCGCCTCCGGGTCGCCGAACCGGGCGTTGAACTCCACGATCTTCGGCCCCTCGGCCGTCAGCATGAACTGCCCGTACAGCACGCCCTTGTAGCCGGGCAGCGCCTCGACGACCGCGTCGAGTATCTCGACGGCCTCGGTGTAGTCGGCCTCGGTCATGAACGGCAGCTCGAAGGTCGCGTCGGAGTACGACCCCATGCCGCCGGTGTTGGGGCCCTCGTCGCCCTCGTAGGCGCGCTTGTGGTCCTGGACGGCCGGCGAGACGCGGTAGGAGCCGTCGGCGACGAACGCCTGAATCGTGAACTCCTCGCCGACGAGCCGCTCCTCGAGGACGAACTCCTCGTAGTCGCTCTCGAGGATGTAGTCGACGCCCTCCGCTTTCGTCACCTGGTCGCCGACGACGCGGACGCCCTTGCCGCCGGTCAGCCCCCGCGGCTTGATCGCGAGGTCCTCGTCGGCGTCCCGGAGGTGGTCGGCGGCGGCCTCGGGGTCGTCGAACGTCTCGTAGGCCGGACAGCCCGGCACGTCGTTGTCCTCCATGAACTCCCGCTGGAAGGCCTTGTCCGTCTCGATGCGGGCCTCCTCGGCGTGGGGGCCGAAGGCGTAGACGCCGGCGTCGTCGAGGGCGTCGGCGACGCCGGCCGCCAGCGCCGCCTCCGGGCCGATAACCGAAAGCGTCGCGCCGACCGACTCCGCGTAGTCGACGACCGCGTCGGCGTCGGTCTCCTCGACCGTCTCGTAGCCCGCCGCCAGCGCGTCGATGCCGGGGTTGCGGTTCGAGGCGCAGGCGTACAGTTCCGCGTCGTCGGCGTCGTCTACGGCGCGGGCGATGGCGTGCTCTCGGCCGCCGCCGCCCACGAGCAGGACCGTCTCCGTCATATCCGGACCCGCGGCACAGGGCGACTAAACGTTACCGTTCCCGGGACGGTCGGCGACGTGGGGGCGGCTCGCCGGGCCGGCGTCGTCGTCAGCGGCCGCTCGCGGGCGCCGACCCGGCGCTCAGACCCGCTCGGCGGTGCGGTAGCCGCCGCCGACGCTCCAGCGGAGGTCGTAGTCGCCGGTCGGCTCGACGTCGCAGACGCCGGCGAGCGACTGGACGCCGGCGACGCCGCCGGTCCACTCGACGGCGTAGGAGCCGCCGGTGTCGGCCCCCACCGTCGTGTCCAGGTCGTCGGTCGCCTCCGACAGCGGGAACCGGCCGAGGTCGTCGCCGCCGAGCGTGACGCTCGCCTCGCCGTCTTCGGGGGCGACGGCGGCCGTCTCGGCCAGCTCGCCGCCGTGGACGGCGACGCCGGCCGAGAGGACCGTCGCCTCGGCGTCGCGGCCGAACGTCTCGTCGCGGACGTCGACGGCGGCCCACAGCCGGTACCGCCGGCGGCCGTCGTCGAGCCGGTAGCTCGCCACCGACGCGTCGACGACCGGGAAGTCGGCGCCGCGGTCGATCTCCGCCGGCGACAGCGTCGGCTGGACGCCGCCGGGCTGGCCGGCCGTCGCGCGGACGACCGGCAGCCGCTGTGCGTAGGCGACCTCCGGGTCGGCCGCGGGCGGCTCGCCCGTCCCCCAGACGCCGGCGTCGCCGTATATCGTCTCCATCTCCCCGACGTACGCCCCGAAGGCCTCGGCGTCGAGTGCCTCGCCGACGCCGGGGGTCAGTCCCCAGGTCGTCGAGCTGCCGACCTCGGTCCGCCGTCGCGTGACGCGCTCCTCGATGCAGCCGGCGGCCGCGACGCCGGCCGCCAGCCCGCCCCCCGCACGGAGGGCCGCCCGTCTGGAGAGCTCCATACCCGGCCGTCGGGCGGGGTCGTTGAAATAACCCGCCGTCACGCGGTCGGCGGACGGCGGCCCCCGCCGGGTCCCGGGCGTTTAGTAGCTGGCGACCCTCGCTCCGACATGGAAAACCGCCTCGACGAGGCCGTCTCGCCGTACCTCCAGCAGCACGCCGACAACCCCGTCGCGTGGCAGCCCTGGGACGAGGCGGCGCTCGAGCTCGCCGCCGAGCGGGACGTCCCGATATTCCTCTCGGTCGGCTACGCCGCCTGTCACTGGTGTCACGTCATGGCCGAGGAGAGCTTCGAGGACCCCGCCGTCGCCGAGACGCTCAACGAGCACTTCGTCCCGATCAAGGTCGACCGCGAGGAGCGGCCGGACGTCGACAGCGTCTACATGAGCGTCTGTCAGATGGTCCGCGGGCAGGGCGGGTGGCCGCTGTCGGTGTTCCTGACGCCGGACCAGCGGCCGTTCCAGGTGGGGACCTACTTCCCGCCGGAGCCGAAGCGGGGACTGCCGGCGTTCGGCGACCTGCTCGACGACGTCGCCGACTCGTGGAACGACCCCGAGGAGCGCGAGGAGATCGAGGGGCGGGCCGACCAGTGGGCCGACGCCGTCGCCGGCGAGCTGGAGTCGACGCCCGAGGCCGGCGAGGCGCCGGGCGAAGAGTTCCTCGACGCCGCCGCCAGCACCGCGGTCCGGCGGGCCGACCGCGAGCACGGCGGCTGGGGGCGCGGGCAGAAGTTCCCCCACCCCGGCCGCGTCCACCTGCTGCTGCGGGCCTCCGACCGCACCGGCCGCGAGGAGTACCGCGACGTCGCCGTCGAGACGCTCGACGCCATGTGCGCCGGCGGGCTCTACGACCACGTCGGCGGCGGCTTCCACCGCTACTGCGTCGACCGCGAGTGGACGGTGCCGCACTTCGAGAAGATGCTGTACGACAACGCCGAGATTCCGCGGGCGCTGCTGGCCGGCTACCGGGTCACCGGCGAGGAGCGGTACGCCGAGGCCGTCCGCGGGACCTTCGCGTTCGTCGCACGCGAGCTCACGCATCCCGACGGCGGCTTCTACGCGACGCTGGACGCCGAAAGCGAGACGCCCGACGGCGACCGCGAGGAGGGCGCCTTCTACACCTGGACGCCCGAGGAAATCGAGGCGGCCGTCGACGACCCGACCGACGCGGCGCTGTTCTGCGACCGTTACGGCGTCACCGAGGCCGGTAACTTCGAGGACGGCCGGACGGTGCTCACGGCGTCGGCGTCCGTCGAGGGGCTGGCCGACGCCCACGACCTCGAGCCGGCGGCCGTCGAGGAGCGGCTCGCCGACGCCCGCGAGGCGATCGCCGCGGCCCGCGCCGAGCGCCCGCGGCCG
>JAHENN010000212.1 GCA_018609665.1 Haloarculaceae archaeon
ACCGGGAGGACGTCGTCGGGGAGCCGCTGTGGGAGACGCCGTGGTTCCAGGCCGACGACGAGACCGTCGCCATCGCCCACCGGTCGGTCGAGGCGGCCCGCAGCGGCGAGCTCTACCGCGACGAGTTCCCCATCGAGGGCGACGACGAGACGGTCATCGTCGACTACTCGGCGCGGCCGGTGTACGACGAAACCGGCGAGGTGGCGCTGCTGGTGCTGGAGGGGCGGGACATCACCGAGCTGAAGCGCCGCCAGCGCCAGCTTCGCGAGGAGCGGGCCTTCATCGAGAGCCTCCTGTCGGCCGTCCCCGACATCCTCTACGCCTTCGACGAGGACGGCAACTACCTGCGGTGGAACGACCGGTTCACCGAGGTGACGGGCTACGACGACGCGACCGTCGCCGACCTGGAGCCGGTCGAACTGGTACCCGACGCGGAGGCCGACCGCGTCGCCGACAGCATCGAGACGGTGCTGGACGGCGAGCGGGTCACGGTCGAGTCGGAGCTGCTGACGAAGGACGGCGAGGTCGTCCCCTACGAGTTCGCCGCCGCCCGCCTCCCGGACGTCGACGCCGACGGCACGGCCGGCGTCGTCGGCGTCGGCCGCGACCTCAGCGACCGCCGAGAGCGGGAGCGGTGCTTCGAGGCCGTTTTCAACAACACCTACCAGTCGACGGGCCTGCTCGAGCCGGACGGGACGCTCATCGAGGTCAACGACGCGGCGCTGGATCTCGCCGACGTCGACCACGAGGACGTGGTCGGGACGCCGGCGTGGGAGACGCCGTGGTTCCCGGACGAGAGTGCAGGCCGCACGGCGCGGACGGCCGTCGAGACCGCCCGGGACGGCGAGTTCTACCGGGACGAAATCGAGGTCCGCGTCGACGGGGAGCTCGTGGTCGTCGACTTCTCGGTGAAGCCGGTGTACGACGACCGCGGCGAGGTGACGTTGCTCATCGCCGAGGGACGGGAGGTCACCCGGCTCAAGCGGCGGGAACGGGAGCTGGAGGCGAAGAACGAGCGGCTCGAGGAATTCGCGTCCGTCGTCTCCCACGACCTCCAGAATCCGTTGATGATCGCCGCCGGCAACGTCGACGTCGCCCGGGAGACGACGGTCGGGGAGCTACCGGAAGCAACGCCGGCGCTAACCGACGCCAAGGACGCCCTCGACCGGATGGAGGCGATGATCGACGACCTCCTCGAGCTCGCCAAGCAGGGGATGGCAGTCGAGACGACGGAGCCGATCCGGCTGTCGTCGCTGCTGTCGACCGTCGAGAACGACGTCGGACGGTCCGTCGAGACTGACCTCCCGGACGACGCCGCGGTCGTCGCCGAACGGCAGCGGCTCTACTCGCTGCTGTCCAACCTGGTCGGAAACGCCGTCGATCACGCCGGCGACGACGTCCGAATCGAGGTCGGACTCGACGACGACACCCTCTACGTCGCCGACGACGGCCCCGGCGTCCCCGAGTCGGAGCGGGAGGCGATCTTCCAGGCCGGCAACTCCGACGGCGGGACGGGCTTCGGGCTGGCCATCGTCGATGCCGTCGCCGACGCCCACGGCTGGACCGTCGGTGTGACCGACGGCCGCCGCGGCGGTGCCCGCTTCGAGGTCAGCGGCCTCGACGTGCGGTCTCCCTGACGAGTTCCGCCAGCCGGTCGTAGAAGCCGTCGTCGTACTTCGTCGCCTCGTCGACGGTCGGCCGGGCGTTGGTCTCGTTGACCACCGCCCGGTCGTCGGTCACGAGCAGGTCGACCCCGAGCCACGGGACGTCGAGCGCCGCGGCCGCCCGCTCGGCGCGCTCCCGGAGGTCGGCCGGCAGGTCGACCCCCTCGGCGACGGCGCCGCGGTGGACGTTGTGCTTCCAGCGGCCCGCCGCCCGCTCGTCGGCCGGCAGGCGGCGCTCGACGGCGCCGACGCAGTCGCCGTCGGCGACCATCGCCCGGTAGTCCGTCGCGTCGGACAGGTACTCCTGGACGAGAAAGGAGCGGTCCTCCGTCGCCCGGTAGTCGTGGACCAGCGAGAGGTAGTCGCAGACGCCGAGAAACGAGTCGAGGTCGCCGACCTTCGCGACGCCGACGCCGCGGGTCGCGGAGTTCGGCTTGACGACCACCGGCGGCTCGAACCGCTCGAAGGCGGCCCTGAGCGTGCTCTCGTCGGCCGGGTTCGACACGTGGACCGTCTCCGGCGTCGGCACGCCCGCCCGCCGGAGGCGGGCCAGCGTCTCGGCCTTGTTCCGGGACCGCAGGACCGCCTCGCGGTCGTTGACCCACGGCACGCCGAGCATGGCGTCGGCGACGCCGCCCTCCATCAGCCGTGAGGGGTAGACGAAGCCGACGTCGAACGGCTCGCGGCTGCCGTCCAGCGGCTGGGCCCGGCGGCTGGTCGGCAGGTGGGCGGCCTCGACGCCGCGGTCCGCAAGCGGCTCCCGAATCCGGGCGAGGGTCTCGGCGTCCGTCGCAACCGCGAGCCGGAGCATAACCGACAGAAGGGTGTGCGGCGTCTTCAATCCGCGGCCCCCGGAACCGGCCGGAGCGGACGGTCACCGGGTTCGGGGGCCGGGGGTCGCGCGGTCCGGCGGCGACACCTCTGGAGCGTCGCGGTGACCCGTCTCGCGGCAGGTCTGGCCGCGCCGGCGCGGTCCCCGTCGTCGTCGGCCGACGTGTCGGGCCCGACGAGTAGAGCCGCATTCACACCCGGTGATAAAACCCTTGGTACAGAATGGCGAACGCATTTGTTCAAAGGTTCTCTTCTCCGAAACGGGCTTTCAGCTCACCCTGGCAGGCACCCACTGACAGACTGGAAGTCCATTCGGCCGCGGGACCCCCCCCTACCCCTCGCCCGAATCCCCATCGGTCCAACTCCGGGGCATCGATGCGGTGCCCCTTTTGTGGTACGTCGTCGGTTGCCTGGTCTCTCGAACGACCCGCAGGCTGCCGTCCGTCCGGCGCCGGACCCGGCATGCCGTCCGACGCCGCCTCAGAGGAACACGGTCGACGTCGCGAACGCCATCAGGAGGGCGAGACCGGCGACGACGACCCCCATGACCCGCGTCATCAGAATGCGCATCCGGCCCGGCTCGATCTGGGTCGTGCCGTCGGGGCCACGGGCCTGCCACCGCGTCATCCTGCGGGGGAACGCGGCCATCGCGAGCGCGAAAACGGCGACGACGAGCGGGACGATGCTGGAGACTACGGCGAACGGCGTGGAGGGCATCATCCGGCGTGCCGTGCCCGCGGAACAAAAAACCGACCCTCCCCGGTGAGCGTCTCCCGTCGGCCCGCCGGTTCAGTCGTCGCCGGCCTCGGTACGGGCCTGCCGCTCGGCGGCCCGCTCGACGAACTCGTCGGGGAGCTCGTCGATCTCGCCGGCCTGGACGCCCCACAGGTGCGCGTAGAGGCCGCCCTCCTCGAGCAGTGCCTCGTGGCTGCCGCGCTCGACGATTTCGCCGTCCTCCAGCACGAGGATGCGGTCGGCGTCCTTGATCGTCGACAGCCGGTGGGCGATGGCGAAGGTAGTGCGGTCGGCGGTCAACCGGTCGAGCGACCGCTGGATGAGCATCTCCGTCTCGGTGTCGACGTCGCTGGTCGCCTCGTCGAGGACGAGGATGGCGGGGTCCTTCAGGACGGCGCGGGCGATGGAGACCCGCTGGCGCTGGCCGCCGGAGAGCTTGACGCCCCGCTCGCCGACCATCGTGTCGTAGCCGTCCGGCAGGTTGGTGATGAACTCGTGGGCCTCGGCGGCCTTCGCGGCCTCGACGATGTCGTCGTCGTCGGCGTCGAAGGCGCCGTAGGCGATGTTCTCCCGGACGGTGCCGTAGAAGAGGAACGTGTCCTGGCCGACGTAGCCGACCTGCTGGCGGAGGCTCCGCAGCGTCACCGCCCGGATATCGTGGCCGTCGATCCGGACCGCGCCCTCGTCGACGTCGTACAGCCGCAGCAGCAGCTTCAGCACGGTCGACTTGCCGGCGCCGGTCGGCCCCACGAGCGCGAGCGTGTCGCCGCCCTCGACGGCGAAGTCGACGTCCTCGACGATGGGGTCGTCGTCGTAGCCGAAGGTGACGCCGTCGTACTCGACGCGGCCCGCCTCGATCTCCAGCGGGTCGGCGTCGGCGTCGACGGCGAGGCGGTCGGGTTCGTCCATCAGCCCGAAGATGCGCTCGGCGGAGGCGTAGGCCCGCTGGTACATGTTGATGATCTGGCCGAACTGGGCCATCGGCCAGATGAACCGCTGGGTCAGGAGGATGAACGTCGTGAACTCCCCGACCAGCAGCGGCTCGGTCAGGGGCCCCGGGCCGCCGCCGGTCCGGGCGGTCGTCAGCACCCAGGCGCCGCCGATGAGGAACGTCAGCACGAAGCCGACCCCGGCGATGACCCGCAGCCCGGGGAAGAACTTGATGCGCGTCCCGATGGCGTCCCAGTTAGCGTCGAAGTAGTCCCCGGAGACGTCCTCGACGCGGTCGGACTCGTAGGGCTCGGTGTTGGCGGACTTGATCACCTGGATGCCGCCGAGGTTGTTCTCCAGCCGGGAGTTGACGTTGCCGACCGTCGACCGCACGTCGGCGTACTTCGGCTGGATGACCTGGATGAACTTGTAGGTGAACGCGGCGATGAGCGGCACCGGCACGAGGGCGATGAACGCCAGCTGCCAGTTCAGCCAGAAGAGCACCCCGGCGATGCCGAGCACCATCACCGCCAGCCGGAAGGTCGAGTTCAGGCCGTCGTTGAGGAACCGCTCCAGCCGGTTGACGTCGTTCGAGAGGATGGACATCAGCTCGCCGGTCTGCTTGTCGGCGAAGAAGCCCATGTTCAGCCGCTGCATCGTGTCGTACGTGTCCGTCCGGATTTCGTGCTGGATGTGCTGGGCGAAGGAGTTGAACCCCCAGTTGCGGACCCAGTGGAAGGCCGCTCCCAGCAGGAAGGCGCCGGCGATGATCACGACCGTCAGGAACAGTTGTCCGTCCTCCGTCGCCGGCACCCACGCCGTCGGCACCAGCCAGGGGGCGAAGGCCTTGTCGTCCCTGAAGATGGCGTCGATGGCCAGCCCGAGCAGCACCGGCGGCAGCAAATCGAGCAGCCGCGCGACGACGCTGGCGACGACGCCGACGGCGAACTGGACGGCGTTGGGCCGGCCGTACTCGTCGAAGAGCCGCCGCATCGGGTCCTCGGCGTTGGCCCGCTGCTCCTCGAAGGGGTCGTCCTCGTCGTCCCAGGCGGCGTCGCTCATTACGGTAACTGACCGTTCGGTCAGTATAACGCTTGGCTCGTCGGCCGAGCCGGCCGCAACCGCGCCCTACAGGTCAAACGACAGCCGGTCGCCCGGTTCGACGCCGCGCTCGGCGGCCCAGCCGCGGTTGACCTCCAGAACGTACCGCGCCTCGCCGGTGTACTCCTGTGCGGCGCCGTCCTCGCCCGGCCCCGGCTCCGGCGCCTCGCGAATCGCCGTGATCCGGCCGTCGGCGTCGGCGAAGACGACGTCGAGCCCGAACGACATGTTCCGCATCACGTAGGTCCGCTCGTCGACGCCGCCGTGGACGAACAGCATTCCGCGGTCTTCGGGGAGATGGTCGGTCTCGCTCAGCCCGACGTAGCGCTTCGGAAACGTGTCGGCGACGGCGGCCTCGACGCGGCCGAGCGTCTCGCCGGTCTCGCCGTCGACGACCGCCACCTGCGCGTGGTCGTACCCCTCCGGGTCGGCGGGGTCGTAGCCCGCCAGGTACGGCGCGACGGCGCCGGTCGCGAGCCCGAGATACGCGGCGCCGGCGAGGGCGACGAGCGCGGCGGCCACGTAGACGAGCGGGCCTCTGTCCATCGCCGGACCAAGGCCGCCGCCGGCGAAAAGCCTGCCGGCGTCACTCCGGGAGGTCGAACTCGAGGCGGTCGCCGGGCTCGACGCCGCGCTCGGCGGCCCAGCCGCGGTTGACCTCCAGGACGTACTGGCCCTCGCCGGAGGCCTCGATGTCGTCGCCGTCCTCGCCGTCCTCCGGCGCCGGCCGCTCGTGGATGGAGTCGATGGTGCCGTTGGCGCGGACGAAGACGATGTCCAGCGGGAACGACATCTCCCGCATCACGTAGGTCAGTTCCCGTTCGCGGTCGTAGACGAACAGCATCCCGCGGTCCGCCGGCAACTCCTCGGTGTCGCTCAGCCCGGTACGGCGCAGCGAGCGGTTGTCCGCGATGGCGGCCTCGACGCGGCCCAGCTCCTCGCCGCTTTCGCCGTCCAGCACCCGGACGGTCGTCCGGTCGTAGCTGGCGTGGACCTCCGTCGGCGTCGGCTCGCCTGCGGTCGGCGTGCCGTCGCCGTCCGTCGCCGTCGGCGCCGGCGTCGACGTCGAGGGGGCGCCGAACGGCCCGACACAGCCGGCCGCAAGCAGCAGTCCGACCGTCAGCGCGGCCGCGAGCGTGTGGCGTCTCCGCGTGGTCACGCCCGGGGATGCGGCCCGGCGTCGCCTAAGCCTTGCCGTCGTCCTGGAAGGCAAGCGTTAACCCCGCGCGTCGACTTCCCACCGCCAGGGTCCGTGGTCTAGTGGCTATGACGCGGCCCTTACAAGGCCGAGGTCGGTGGTTCGAACCCGCCCGGACCCACTTCCTGTCGACACGCGACGAGCGACGCGAGGAGCCGGCGGCGGGACGTGGGTCCCGGGTTCGAACCAGGGAGCGGGAGGTGAGCGAGCGAACGGGAGCGACCGCGGTTCGAACCCGCTCGACACGGTTCCACGAGGAGCCGAGATGCCGGCCGGACAGCCGACTCACTCGACCTGCTGGCCCCAGAAGCCGTCGTGTTTCGTCACCTCGAGGTCGCCGAGCACCCGCGTCTGGCAGGACAGCCGGAGGCCGTCGTCGGGGTCGTGCGGCGGCACCGACAGCCGCGCCCGCTCGCGGGCCGACGGCTCGTCCGTCTCGCCGTCGACCTCGACCGCACAGGTGCCGCAGGTCCCGTGCCCGCGGCAGTTGACGAGGTCGGCGCGGCCGTTGTGCGGCGACTCCCCGGCCGACAGCAGGACGTCCCGGAGCGTCGCGCCCGTCTCGCAGTCGATCTCGGTTCCGTCGAACTCGACGGTCGGCATGTCGTCCGATTCGTCCCGGCATCTGTTAACCGTTTTCGTGCCTGCCTGCGGGCGGTTCGTCGGGGGCCCGTCGGCACGCGCCGGCCGGAGACCGCCACGCTTTAGTCAATTTAGGCTGGCCTAAAACACATGCCAGCACGACGGACGGTTCTCGGCGCGGCAGGCGGTCTCGTCGGCACAGCACTGGTCGGCTTCGGGACGGCTCGGACGACCGACACCGACACCGACGGTGGGTCGGCCGATTCGACGGACGCGGCCGTCGAGTACGTCCGGAACGCCGAGGAGGTGCGCGGACACCTCGTCTCGGCCCGGACCCTGCTCGAGCGCGGCCGGCGGGAAGACGCCGCGCTGCACGCCGGCCACGGCGGCGACTACGTCGCGGCCGTCCTCCCGCCGGTCCGCGACGAGGACCCGGAGCTGGCCACGCGGCTGCGGGCCCGGCTCAACGAGCTCCCGGAGCGGGTCGCGTCCGACGACGCCGAGGCCTTCGACGCCTTCGTCACCGACGAGGTGTCCCCGCTCCTCGACGACGCCGTCGAGCTGGTGGTCGACGAGGAGACGCGGGCCGAGACGGCCTTCGACGTGCGCGTGATGAACGCGCTCGCGGGCCGGATCGCCGAGGAGTACGACGCCGCCGTCGCGGACGACGGGACCATCCGGGAGGACGGCGAGTACTGGGACGGTCGTGGATTCCTCGTCCGCATCGAGGAACGCCACGACGACGTCGCCGTGGACGCCGGGGGCGACAGCCTCGACCGCCTGCGCTCGGAGATGGAGGCCGTCGACCCGCCGTCGGCCGTCGTCGCGACGACGCGACGGTTCCGCGTCCGGACGGCCGCCGCCCTCCCGAGCGCGACCGTCGAGGACCGCGAGGACGCGCTGACGTACGTCCGGAGCGTGGAGGAGGTCAGGGGCCACCTCCGGTCGTCGGTCGCGCTGGCGGACGTCGGGAGCCGGGACGCCGGCCTGCACGCCGGCCACGGCTCGGACTACCTGCTGACGCTCCTGCCGCCGGTCCGGCGCGCCGACCCCGACCTCGCCGGGCGGCTGTCCGACCGGCTGCTGGCCGTCGACGACCGCGTCGACTCGGCCGCCGCCGCGGAGTACGAGCGCTACGTCGCCGAGGACGTGCTCCCGCTCCTCGAGGAGGCCGTCTCGGTCGCCGTCCCCGCCGAGTACGCCGACAGCACCGCCTTCGACGCCGCCGTCTTCCTCGCGCTCGCCGACCGGGTCGTCGAGGAGTACGACGCCGCCGTCACGGACGAGGAGGTCATCGAGCTGTACGGCGAGTACTGGGACGCCCGGGGGTTCCTCGCCCGGATGGAGGCGCGCTTCGACGGGATGGCGTCGGCCCTCGACGACGAGACCCGGTCGGCCGTCGAGGAGGAGCTCGGCATCCTCCGCCAGGAGCTCGAGACGGCCCGCCCGCCGTGGGACGTCGAGAACTCCGTCGCGGCGCTGCACCGGATGCTCGACGACGTCGCGGCGGCGTAGCGACCGCCGACCTGACCCCGACCGCGCATGCCCGACACCCTGACCGACATCAGAGACCGCATCGCGGCGCTCGCGAGCGCCGACGGCCGGTACTACGTCGCCTGCGCCCGGACCGGCGACCGTCCGGTCCCCGCGGCGAGCCACCGGTTCCCCGACCGCGCGGCGGCGCGGGCCGCCGCCCGGCTGACCGGACGGTACCGTGCGACGCTGCGCCGGTACGACCCGCAGGTCCCGCTGTACGACCTGATCGTCCGCCAGCGTCCGGGCACCGCCGCCACCGGCGCGCGACCGACGGGCGACCGCCCCGAGACGCCCCCCGGCGGCTGACGGGCCGCCCCAGCGCCGGCTTTCGAAACCCTTTTTGAGTGCGTCGGCGTTCGACCGGACGGGCCGCCTTAGCTCAGACTGGGAGAGCACTCGACTGAAGATCGAGCTGTCCCCCGTTCAAATCGGGGAGGCGGCATACACTCCCACTTTTTGCTGCGTCGGGTTTCCTCGCGAGCCTGCGGCTCGCTGCGGGAACCACTCCTTGCAAAAACTTGGGGAAAAACGTCCCGGACGCTCCCTCCGGTCGCGTCCGGCGAACCCGCGGCTCGCTTCGCTCGCCGCGGGATGCTGGCGCTCCTGACGCCCTCGTTCTTGCGAGTGACGAAACGACGCCTGCCACGTACCACCGGTCCGCGAACCCCGGACCCGACGACACGTGCCCGACCGCCGGACGGTCCACGCTCGACCGCCCGCGCCGGGGCGATTACAGGTCGCCGATCAGCTTCGCCTGCGTGATGGCGAGGTTCCGCTCCTGTTCCGTCTCCGCGCCGGCCATCTCGATGACCACCCGCTCGTCTTCGGGTATCCTCGTGTCCGGACTCCGGTCTTCTTCGTCGGTCATGTCTTCGCTACCGGCTTCTCGGCCAAAGCTATTCCGACGGCCGGCCTGTGGGAACGGCCCAGCTACCCTGTCTACCTCCGAATCTCCGTGGAGCGTCTACCCCGCGCGGGCTCGCTCCACGGCGGCCTGGACGCCGAGCCAGTTTGCGACCGCGCCGCTGTCGTCCGGCACGGGGACGAGCGTGACGCGGTTGCGGAAGCGGCTCCCGTCGCGGCGGTAGTTCCACAGCTCGACGGTCGTCTCCGTCCAGGTGTCGACTGCCTCCCGGAGCGTGGCGACGGCCCCGGGGTCGGTGTCGGGGCCCTGTAGCAGCCGCGGGTTCTCGCCGCGGAGTTCCGCCAGCGGGTAGCCGGTCAGCTCCCGGAACGTCTCGTTCGCGTAGAGGAGCGGCGTGTCGCGGTAGGCCGGCCCGGCGAGCGTGAGCCCGACCGGGGCGGCGTCGAACCGCCGAATCCGGGCCAGAAGCTCCCGGTCGCGGGCGTCGAGGCCGGCGGCGACGGCCGACGGCGGCGGTCCGTCGGCAGCGACGTCGCCGAGGTCGTACGCCTCGACAAGTGCCGCGCTGTGGCGCTCGAACCCGTCCTCGCGGCACAGGCAGTCGACGAGCGCCCGGCGGAACCCCGTCACTGCCTCGAACGTGCGCTCGCGGGCACAAACGGGTGGCGGTTCCGCCGCCGGGGCCGACCTCAGGCGTCGTCGACGACATCGAGGCGGTCGACGGCTGCCGTGGCGCGCTCGCGGGCGGTGTCGGTGTCGTCGGCGGTCGCGACGGCGACGCCCATCCGCCGGCCGGCGTAGGCGTCCGGCTTGCCGAACAACCGCAGGTCGGTCTCGGGCGTCGCGAGGGCCTCCTCGACGCCGGTGACGGCGGGGCGGTCGAGCGGCTCGTCGACGACCAGCGCCGTGCTGGCGCCGGGACGGTCGACGGCGACGTCCGGCACCGGGAGGCCGAGAATCGCGCGCAGGTGGAGGTCGAACTGGCTGCGCCGCTGGGAGGCCAGCGTCACGAGCCCGGTGTCGTGGGGCCGCGGCGACAGCTCGCTGAACAGCACCTCGCCGTCTCGGAGAAAGAACTCGACGCCGAAGATGCCGTGGCCGCCGAGGCCGTCGGTCACCTCTCTGGCCATCCGCCGTGCGTCCGCGAGCTGCTCGTCGGTCAGGGGGTGCGGCTGCCAGCTCGCCCGGTAGTCGCCGCCCTCCTGGGTGTGGCCGACGGGCGGGCAGAACGTCGTCCCCGCCCCGTGGCGGACGGTCAGCAGCGTGAACTCGGCGTCGAACTCCACGAACTCCTCGACGATGACTCGGCCGGTGTCGGCGCGGGTCCCGGCCCGGGCGGTCTCCCAGGCGTCGTCCAGCTCCGAGTCGTCGCGGACGACCGACTGGCCCTTGCCCGACGACGACATCGTCGGCTTGACGACCACGGGCAGCCCGATGTCGGCGGCGGCCTCGCGGTAGGCCTCCCGACTGTCGGCGAAGGCGTAGTCGCCGGTCCGGACGCCGACCTCCTCGGCGGCGAACTCGCGGATCCACTCGCGGTCCATCGTCAGCCGGGTCGCCCGGGCGGTCGGCACCACGTCGTACCCGGCCTCCTCGAGCCGCTCGAGTTCGTCGGTCGCGATGGCCTCGATCTCCGGGACGATGAGCGCGGGCTCCTCCCGCTCGACGACCTTCCGGACCGCCGCCGCGTCGGTCATGTCGACCGCGTAGCTCCGGTGGGCGACCTGCATCGCCGGCGCGTTCTCGTAGCGGTCGACGGCGACCGTCTCGACGCCCAGCCGCTGGGCCGCGAGGACGAGCTCCTTTCCGAGCTCGCCGCTGCCGAGCAGCAGCAGCGTCGTCGCGTTCGCGGCCGCTGGCGTCCCCAGGTGACTCCCGTGTGACGGTGGCATGACCGGTCTACCGGCCGATACGGACAAAAAGGAACGGGTACGCGAACCCCCTTGTGCCGACCGGGGAACCCCGACGCCCGGCTCGCTCCCTCAGGCGTCGAGAACCGCGGGCCGTCTCGACAGACAGGCCGACAGACACGTCTCCGGGTCGTTGTCGATGCGGTCGGTCCACTCCTCCCAGAACTCCCGCGGGACCGTCCCGACGACCTCCCCGTCGGCGCTGACGATCACCGTCTCCTCGGCGAATTCGGTTTCGATGTCCATGTGTACCGTTGACAGGGAACGGAGATACTACAACCTGTCGCGGACTGGTCGGTCGCGCCGAACTCGAACCCGACCTCGGCGCTCACACCGGCGGCTGCTCGACGTGGCGCCGCCAGAACGCCGGCTGCGTGTAGGTCGCGTAGGCGCCGTGGTAGCCGGCCAGCCGCGCGACGGCCGCCAGCACGTCCGTCGGCCCACCGCCGAACCGCTCGCCCCGGACGAACGTCGTGTTGCCGTCGAGGACGTCGGCGATGCGGGCCCGCTGGAGCGGGTCGTCGGCGTCCCGCGAGCGGTCGTGTGCCAGCCCGCCGAGCGTCGGGAGCACCTGCCGGAGTCGCCCCGGCGAGCGAATCTCCGTCGTCACGAGCGCCCGCTCGTCCGTCTCGTTGCGGAAGGTGTGGACCACCTCGGTCTCGACGGTCGCCGCCTCGCCGGCCGCGACCGTCCGCTCGTCGCCGTCGAGCCGGAGGGTCAGCGACCCCGCCTCGACCTCGAAGCGCTCGACGCTCCGCTCGTGGTAGTGCGCCGGCGGGCCGTCGTAGCCGGCCCCGAAGACGCTGAGCGTCCGGATCGGTCCCTCGCCGTCGCTCAGCGGGACCCCCCAGACCGGCCGGGTCGGGTGGGAGGTCACCGGCCCCGTCCGCTCGCGGAGCCGGTTCTCGAGCCGGCCGCCCTCCCGCACCTCGAAGCCGGTCCCCGGAACCGGGGTCCCGTCCTCGTCGAGGGTCCGCCCGGTGACGTACGTCGACATGTCCGGCGGTTGGACGCCGCGGCTGAAAGTCCCTCGCTCTCGTCCCGCCGTCGCCCACGGTTCCCGATCTCGTATCCGACCGCACGGGCCGCGCCCTCGTCGTCGCTCACCTCCCGACGCGGGCCGCGACGGCCTCGGCGAGCCGCTGCGCCGCGTCGTCGCGTCGCGCGAGGTCGAGATACGGCTCGACGAGTTCCAGCTCCATCAGCCGGAAGGTCCCGTCCCGGACGATTCCGTCCACGCGGGCGTACGTGACCGCCTCCGGCCGGCGGCCGTTCGCCTCGGCGGCCGCCGCCAGCGCCGCCCGCCCCTGTTCGACGACGCCGCGGGCGGGGTCGGCGGGCTCGAGGCTGTTGCCGTAGTCGGGGTGGTTCCGGAAGTCGTCCGGCGCCGGGACGCTGCGGTTCGCGTGGCTGAACTCGCCGCCGAGGAAGACCAGCGACAGCTCGCCGTCGTGTACCTCCGGGGCGAACGCCTGGACCAGCAGGTCCGTCCGCTCGAGGGCGGCCTCGAACCGCTCGCGCTCGTCCGGCCCCGGCGGCCCGGTGCAGCGCCAGACGCCCCGCGAACTCGTCCCGACGGCCGGCTTCACCACGGCGTCCGTCCAGCCGCGCTCGTCGAGCACGGCCCCGAGCGTCGCGCCGCTGCCGGCCTCGAGGAACGCCGTCGGCAGCACGTCCACGCCCGCCTCGCGGAGTTCGCGGAGGTAGAACTTGTGGACGTTCCAGCGGACCAGCTCCGGGTCGTTGAGCACGGTGCTCGCTCGCTCGGCCGTCGTCAGCCACCCGCGGAACGCCTCCAGCCGCTCGTGGTAGTCCCAGCAGGACCGGACGACCAGCCCGTCGAATGCCGACGGGTCGCCGTCGTCGTCCCAGACGACGGGCTCGACGGCGCACCCCCGGTCCCGGAGGGCGTCGGCCAGCGCCCGGCCGTCCTCGGTCAGTTCCGGTGTGTCTCCCGTGACGATTCCGAGTCGGCGCGTCGCGTCGGTCATCCCCGGTCGCTCGGCGCCGCAGCAACCAGAGGCTGTCGCCGTCTGTCGGCGCCGCCGCACGGCCGGGCCGGCGCCGGACGGCCCGACGCCGGCCGTGTCGCCGCGAACGATTTACCACCCGGCGGGACGGTACTCGTCCATGGCCACCGATGCGGCGGACGTCCAGCGGGCCATCGTCAGGTCGCCGTCGCCGGGCGACGCCTTCGCCGACCTCCCGCCGTCCGAGCGGCGGGACGCGTTCTTCCTGCTGCCGGAGCCGCAGCGGG
>JAHENN010000213.1 GCA_018609665.1 Haloarculaceae archaeon
CGCGTCAGCGGCCGCGAGACGGCCTGAGACACCGACGACCGGTCCGGACGGCCGCCTGTGCGACGCTCCAGCCGGCGGCCGCCGGGGCGTGCGACAGAACTACCGCGGCGCCTCGCCGTCCGGCGTCGGCAGCGCCCGCAGCTCCCGGGGCGGCACCAGGAAGTTGCCCCGGTTCTTGACGAAGATGTACCGGAGGATGCCGTTGTTGACCCGCTGGCGAATCGCGGGTGTCCTCGGGTCCTCGGCGAGGCCGGAGGCGTTCATCGCCTTCCGGATCTCCTCGAACGTCGAAATTTCCTTCTGGAGGCTCGGGAAGTGGAGGCTGGCGATGCCCTGGTCAGTCGACTCGACGTGACGGCGGACGGTCCGGAAGTTACCCTCCTCGTCGCGGTTGGCGCGGGCCATCTTCTGTGCGTGCCCGATGACGCTGTGCTCGCGGGCGGCCTCGACCAGCCCGTCGAAGTCCTCTGCGGTGACGCCGCTGAAATCGAGGTCCTCGGCGGCGTTCTGTATCTCGCCGGCGCGGTCGGTGCTGAACAGCTTCATCACCATCTCGGCGTGGTCGTTGTCCTCGTACCACCGCTTCAGCCGCTGCTGGAGCCGCGAGACGTGTTTCGTGGTGCCGCCGGCGAAGGGGCCGTCCTCGAGGGTGACGTACGACTCGGTGGCCTGGTTGCCGGCGAAGCCGGCGTTGAACCCCATGAACAGCTTCGAGGCGTCGGGCAGGTCGGCGTCGGCGGGGATGCCGTCGACCCGGTCGGCGCGCTCGGCCGGCATCCCCTGGCCGATGAAGCCGGTCCGGCGGTCGTCAACGGTCGCCGGGAAGTCGACGGCCTCGACGCCGTTTGCCGTCTCTCGGTCGCCGAACAGCGCCGCCTCGGCCTCGGTCAAGACCTCCGCGCGGTCCGACGTCAGCTGCAGCAGCGCGTCCTGGGTGTCCAGCTCCGGCGTCTCGAAGCTCGACAGCCGCCGCGGCGGCGGCAGGTCCACGCCCGCCGGCGCGCGGCCGTACCGCTCGAAGTACGGCCGGGAGTAGGCGATCGAGTGGACGAGGCCGGCGGGAGACCGCTCGTAGGCCCGGTCCAGCACGGCGAGTGCCTCCTCGACCTGCCGGCGGTCGGCCGCCGAGGGCTCGCCGTCGGCGTCCAGCTCCAGATAGAGGAAGACGTGGTGCCGCGGCAGCTTCGGGTTGCCCTGGTCGTCCGTGTCGAGGACGTCCCGCCAGGCGTGCTGGCGGCGCTGGAGTTCGGCGGGGTCCTCGACGCCGGTCGGCACCGGCTCGTCGCCGCCGAGGTCGAGACAGGCCGACAGCGCGGCGGTGCCGCCGGCCGCGACGGCCGCCTTCAGGAACTGCCGGCGGGTCGGTTCGTACCGGCGAGACATTTGTGTCTGGTACATCTGGGAGGGGAATGTGGGTTTTGGTTCGGGCGGCGAACGTCCGGCGGTCAGCCGTCGCCGTACAGCCGGGCGTGTCGCTCGCAGAACGCCGGCTCCCGCAGTTGCGCCTCGACCAGCGCCGGCTGTCGGTGGGCGTCGTGGAGCCGACAGCCCGGCTCCTCGCAGAAGGCCGTCCCCGTCTCGAGGTAGTCGTACGCCGCCAGAACGTAGCCGCAGATGGCGTCGGTCGTCCGGGGGTCGTCGGCGACGAGGAAGTCGCCGTCGACCTCCGCCTCCAGCACCTCCCGGGGCGGCGGGCCGCCGGACAAAAGCGCGCTCGACTGCTTGGCCTTGTAGTAGGCCTCCGGCTTGGCGGGCGCCTCGTACAGCCCCGGCACCGAGACGACGGCCGGCTGGCCGAGCACCGCGACCCGCTTGTGCCAGCGGCCGTCGTGGTCGCCCCAGGTCCCGACGACGCGGTCGACGAGCGGGACGTGGAGGTGCTCGAGCGGCGCCGCCAGCCGCCGCCGCAGCGCCTCCTGGACCGCCAGCCCGTCGTAGATGACGCCGCCGGCCCGCTCGGGGCTTTCGAGCGCCCGCTCCTCGTACCGCAGGATGCCGGTCATCGTGTTGCCCGTCTCCCGGTCGTACGGCGACAGCACGCGGGCCTCGGCGAACGACTCCGCGAGGTCGTCTAGCTCGCCGAGCAGGCGGTCGGCGACGGTCACCTCGGCGTCGACCCGCCCGTCGAGCCAGTCGGCGACGGCGTCGGCGTCGGCCGCCGTTGTCGGCGCGCGGTACAGCGTGACCCTCTCGACCATACCGGGCGGTGGTTCTGCCGGGGCAAAACCCGTTGCGGTCGGCGGGCGACGGCGACACGGACTTCACGTCGGCCGTCCCGTGCCGCCGGCGACGCCGAACTGCGGCCGCTCGGGCCGGACGGCCACGCCTTTTCCGGCCGGGCGGGAGGACCGGCTCCGGGGCCGCTACCGCGTCGGCGGCGAGCGGCTCGACGCCAGCCTGCGGGGATACCTGGCCGGCGGGTAGGTCGTTGACATGGCCTGCCGGAATGCCGTTTCCGCCTCTCTGCCGGCGCACTCCCGGTTGATACATCCGAACATACGGTCGAGGAGCGACGGTAACGATGCTGCGCGGCGGTCGAAGTCCGACGCGGCGGTTCTCGTCGTCTCGGCCGCCGTGCGCGTCGGGACTGCAGGCGTCCAGAACGGCGTTCGGCCGCCGGCGCGACCGACGACCCGCAACCGAAGTCACTCGCCGGCGTCAGACCCGCTGGATACGGCCTGTCGCCGGACGAGGGCCGGAGGCCCGAGTCCGGTAGCGAGCGCCGACGCGATGTCCGGGGCGCCGCGGCTGGAGGCGCCCGCGCATATTTTTCCCGGTTTTTGCCGGCCAGCCGCCGCAGGCGACCGGCCGTGTAAAACGTGGTTAGTCGTCGGCGGGCGCCGCCCGGCTGGTCAGCTCGACCTCGGCGGCGTCGACCTCGAGCTCGTCGAGAGCGGCCTGTGCGGCGCGCTTGCCGGAGACGAGCATCGCGCCGAAGGTCGGCCCCATCCGCGGCAGGCCGTAGGTCGTCGCCGTCGCCATGCCGGTGACGACCAGCCCGTCGTGGGCGACGCCGGTGTGCTCGACGACCGCATCTTCTGACTCGCCGACCCACATGGAGTCGTGGCCGGGCGAGTCGTGGCCGGGCGCGCCGTAGGAGTCGTCGCCGGTCTGGTCCATGCCGGTGTTGTGCTCCTCGGCGTGCTCGATGCCGGGGGCGTCGAGAACGCCGCGCTCCTGGAGCTTCGAGACGGCGACGGCGTCGTGGCCCGTCGCGTCGATGACGAGGTCCGCCTCGACGGCGATGGGGTCGACGCAGGTGATCTCCCGCGGCAGGGCGTGGACCGGCGTCCAGTTCATCACGATGCCGCCGACGCGGTGGTCCTCGCGGATGACGATGTCCGTGAACTCCGTCATGTTCTGCATCTTGGCGCCGGCGTCGCAGGCGGCCTTGATGAGGCCGGAACACGCCTCCGGCCCGTTGGCGACGTACAGCCCCTCGGTGTCCTGGGAGCGCTTGTAGTCGACGTCGAGGTCCTCCAGCACCGCCTGGGCCGGGTCCCGGACGGTCACCTTGTTCATCAGGAAGCCGCCGAGCCAGAAGCCGCCGCCGAGGTAGTTGTTCTTCTCGACGACCATCGTCTGGACGCCCCGCTCGGAGAGCTCCTTCGCGGCCATCAGCCCCGAGGGGCC
>JAHENN010000214.1 GCA_018609665.1 Haloarculaceae archaeon
AAGCGACGGGCTGCTGGCGACGGCCGCCGACCGCGTGCCGGCGGCGACGCTCCTGCAGGGCGACGCCGCGCGGCTGCCGCTCGCCGACGACGTCGCCGACCTCGGCGTCTACGTCGCGACGCTGCACCACCTCCCGGAGCGGCGGCTCCGGCGGCGGAGCCTCGACGAGCTGGCGCGGGTGCTCGCGCCCGGCGGCGAGGCGCTGGTCAGCGCCTGGAGCACGACCCACGACCGCTTCGACGCCGACGACGCCGAGGTCGGCTTCGACACCCACGTCGACTGGACGCTCCCCGACGGCGAGACCGTCCCCCGGTACTACCACATCTACGCGCCGCCGGAGTTCGAGGCCGACCTGGCGGCCAGCGACCTCTCGGTCGCCCGGTCGTGGCGCTCCAGCGGCAACTGCTACGCCGTCGTCGCGGCGGAACGGAAAGGCCCTTAATCGCCGCCGCGATACCTTAGCCTGCGGGCAGCGAGGGGCGATGAGATGAGCGCGTCGAGGGTGAGTGATCCCGAAGGGATTACCAGCCCCGGCGCACGAGGAGTGAAACGAAGAGTGCGCCGATGGTGACCGACCCGGCGGGTCGCGAGCCACGGGGCGCGAACGAAGTGAGCGCGCCGATGGTCTAGTGGTAGGACCTGAGCCTTCCAAGCTCATGGCCCGGGTTCGAATCCCGGTCGGCGCACTTCTGTGAGGCCCGATTCGTGAGCGGCGCCGACGTCAGCGAGGCGTCGCGAACGACCGCGCGCCTCGCGAACTCGCCAGAGGGGATTGAACCCCACCAGTCGCGCGCAGCGACCGGAGGGAGCGAGCACGTGGTCCGGGTCGAATCCCGGTCGGCGCACGGTGCGACGAGCGGACGCGTCCGGGCGTCGGTAGCGAGGAGACGGGACGTCTACGGCGTCGCTTCCGGCCGGAGACCGACGTTCGGCCGTCGCGGGAGGGGGCGTCCGCGTCCTGACGAATCGAATCCTTTACCAAACTCGCCAGAGGTTTTATTCGCCAGCGATAATAGGATGGAACTACAGGGCAGACACAGCGATTATGATTCCGTTCTGCACGGCGGACGAGGCGACGCGTGTCGCGGGAGCGTCCGACGGACGGCGGTGTCAGTTTTGATACAGATGACCGACAGAATCGACGGAACACGAACGGTGGAAAACCGGAGCACGAACCGATCGGGGGGGTATCGTGAGTAGCGACAGCGAGACGACCGACGGCGACGAGGAGCTCGACGTCGCCGACGGGGTCGCCGACGAAGCAACCAACGGGGCCGCCGCCGAGGCCGACGAGGCCGCCGAACCGATCGACGGAATCGCGACCGACGACCGGGAGCCGGTCGCCGACCACCCGATCAAGGGCGAGATTCTCAGGTCGGTCGAGGAGCACTTCCGGGAGGCGGACATCGACGAGTCGTTCGCCGAGCGGCCCGACACGGAGTTCATCAAGAGCCGCTTTTTCGACTTCTCGTACCTCCAGAGCCACGAGGAAGTCGACCGGCTCTGGGTCGACGAGCCGTACGCCTACGTCTCCATCCTGCGGCGGGACGGCGAGGACAAACTCCGCTACCGGGTCCACGAGCCGGACCTCTCGGAGTTCGAGGAGTACGTCCGCGAGGATCTGGTGAAGATCCTGCGCAACAGCCTGATGTACCAGGACCTCGAGGACGGCGACGACCGGGAGGCGCTGTTCGAGGAGGAGGTGAAGGAGGTCATCTCCGACCACGCGGCCGCGACCATCGAGGACGGCTCGCTGCTGAAGCTGAAGTACTACCTGATGCGGGACTTCGTCCACATGGGTCCCATCGAGCCGATCATGCGGGACCCGAACATCGAGGACGTCTCCTGCGACGGCGTCGGAATCCCGGTGTACGTCTACCACACCGAACACCGCGACATGCCGACGAACATCACCTTCGAGAAACAGCAGCTGTCGTCGTTCGCGCTCCGGCTGGCCCAGCGGGCCGGCGAGCAGGTGTCGGTCTCGGAGCCGCTGATGGACGGGACGCTGCCGGACGGCTCCCGCGTCCAGCTGACCTTCGGGTCGGACGTCGCCACGCGGGGGTCGAACTTCACCATCCGGAAGTTCGCCACCGTCCCGTTCACGCCGGTCGACCTCATCCAGAGCGGCACGTTCAGCACCGAGCAGATGGCGTACTTCTGGCTGGCCATCGAGAACAACCGCTCGCTCATCTTCTCCGGCGGCACCGGCTCGGGGAAGACGACGTCAATGAACGCCGTCTCGATGTTCGTCCCGGAGGACGCGAAGGTGGTCTCCATCGAAGACACCCGAGAGATAACGCTGCCGCACGACAACTGGATCCAGTCGCTGACGCGGGAGTCGATCACCTCCGAGGGCCGCGGCGAGGTGTCTATGTACGAGCTCCTGCAGGCGGCGCTGCGACAGCGCCCGGAGTACCTGCTGGTCGGGGAGATACGGACCGAGCAGAACGTCGCCTTCACGTTCTTCCAGGCCATCGGGACGGGCCACACCGCCTACACGACCATCCACGCCGAGAGCGTCGAGGGTGTGCTGAACCGCCTGGAGAACCAGCCGCTCAACGTTCCCACCCAGATGGTGCTCGAACTCGACATCATCTCCATCCAGACGCAGACGTTCCTGGACGGCGACCGGGTTCGCCGGAACGACGGCGTCACCGAGATCCTGCCGAGCGGCGACGCCGACGATTCCATCCGCGCGATCGACATCTTCGCCCGCGACGCCGACGAGGACGTCATCCAGCGGGTGAACAACTCCCAGGTGCTGCAGGACATCGCCGACGACCGCGGCTGGAGCGGCCGCGAACTCGCCGAGGAGCTGCGGAAGCGGCGGGAGTTCCTCCAGTATCTCGTCGACAACGACATCTCCGACTACGAGGACGTCACCTCGGCCATCCACATGTTCGGCAACGACCAGGAGACGCTGCTGGAGCAGGTCGAGCAGGGGACCCTCGAGTCGGGGGACTTCCAGGAGGAATGAGCGGAGAGACGATGAACGAGCCGGCGCCGGTCCCGGACTACGAGCTGGAACAGCGGTTCCCGGAGCGGCACGACCTCTCGGCGGACGACCGCGACCGGCTCAGGGACGAACACGGCCGCATCAGGACGTACTTCCTGCTGCACCCCTCGCGGTTCAAGCGGCTCCAGCGGTGGCTCAACCAGGCCCGGATGGGGTACACCCACGACGTCTACCTCGAGCGGGTGACGGGGTACGCCCTCATCGCGGGCGCCGTCGGGCTGTTCCTCGGGACCGTGCTGAGCCTCCAGCTGTTCGTCTTCGACGGCTGGGAGGCGCTCGGCCTCACGTCGACGGCGCTGCAGGCCGGCGGGTCGGTGCTGGTGGTGGCGCTGACCGTCGGGCTCTTCGGCGGCGGCGCCTTCGCAACCGGCTACTACTACCCGGCCTCGCGGGCGAGCGCCCGGGAGCGGCAGATCGACGTGCTGTTGCCGCACGCCATCGTCTACATGTACGCGCTGAGCCACGGCGGGATGAACGCCTTCGAGGTGATGAAGGAGATGGGCGATGCCGAGGACGTCTACGGCGAGGTCGCCCGGGAGTTCGACACCGTCACCCGCGACGTGGAGCTGTTCGGCAACGATCTCTTCTCGGCGCTGCGGGACGCCCGCAGCGTGACGCCGTCGGAGAACTTCGAGCAGTTCGTCGACGACCTGATATCCGTGCTGGACTCCGGCAGCGAGTTCGCGACCTTCCTCGAGGACGAGGCCGAGACGTACATGAACCGCGCCCAGGACGAACAGGAGGGGTTCCTCGAGACGCTGTCGATTCTCGCGGAGATATTCATCGTCGCCTTCGTCGCCGCGCCGCTGTTCCTCATCGTCGTGCTGCTCGTGATCAGCCTGCTCGGCGGCCAGGCGCTGCTGCAGGTCGTCTTCCTGGTCTACGCCGGGCTGCCGCTCGGAATGCTGGGATTCCTGGCGGCCGTCGACATCCTCGCGAAGCCGTTCGCCGAGTCGACCGAGACGCTGGAGCTGGACCGCGAGAAAGAAAGCGGGGAGCAGAGCCGGCGGGTGACGTCGGACCCCGACTACGAGGAGTACGAGCGCCGCAAGCGGAAGGCCGAACGGTGGGAGAAGCTACGAAGCCCGATCGCACAGATCAAAAAGCGGAATCCGCTGCTGTCGCTGGCGCTGACCGTCCCGGTCGCCGTCATCTGCGTGGGCGCCCTGGTCGGGACGGGCAACGCGCCGACGTCGCTGGACGGGCTCTACGACGCACCCGTCGAGGGGACGATCGCGCTGTTCGTGCTGCCGTTTCTCGTCGCCAGCGTGCCGCTGACGCTGCTGTACGAGTCGGGACGGCGGCGGAAACAGCGCATCGCCGAGCGGTTCCCCAACACGCTGAACATCCTCTCCAGTGCCAACCAGATGGGCATCCGGCTCGTGGAGTCGCTAAACCTCGTCGCCCGGTGGTCCGAGGGCGTCCTCGCCGAGGAGCTGCGGAAGGTCCGCAACGACATCGCCTGGAACGAGGACGTCGAGCGGGCGCTCTTGGAGTTCGCCAACCGGCTCCGCGTCCCGCAGGTGACCCGGACGATGAAGCTCATCGCGAAGGGGAACCGCACCTCCAGCGACCTCTCGGAGATTATCTCCATCGCCGCCCAGGACACCCGCAACCGCCACCAGGTCGAGCGCCAGCGCCGCGACCAGATGAGCGCCTACACCGCCATCGTCATCATCGGCGTGCTGGTGTTCCTCGGCGTCATCGCCGTGCTGGACGTCTCGTATCTGGGTCGCATCGCCCAACTGGAGGCCGTCGAGTCGGCGCCGGAGCAGGCCAGCGGCCCCGGCGCCGCCCTCGGCAGCGTCGCCAACCTGCGAATCGGGCTCTACCGGGCGATCTTCTTCCACTCGGTGCTCATCCAGGGAATCGGCAGCGGCCTGCTGGCCGGCAAGCTCGCCGAGAACGAGGTGCTCGGCGGACTGAAGTACAGCATCGTCCTCGTAATCATCAGCTCCGTCGTCTTCCTGGCAATCTGACATGCACACGCTCGACACGGACGACAGAGGGGTATCGGAGGTCATCGGGGCCATCCTGGTGTTCGGCATCCTGGTGACGCTGCTCGGCATCATCCAGGCGCAGGCGGTGCCGAACCAGAATCAGGAAATCGAGGTTCAGCACACGGCAGAGGTAGAGAGCGACCTAATCAACCTCCATCAGACCATCTCGGCTGTCTCTGCGAACGGCAACGGCCAATCCTCCTCAATAAGTGCTGGGACCGATTATCCGTCGCGGCTCCTGTTTTTTAATCCGCCGCCGGTACAGGGGAAAATCGAGACGTCGGACCCGCAGAACATTACGATAGAAAATATCGAAGCGGACAACTCGGAGGTACAGGACTACGTCAGTAGTGGTTCCCCTAATAGCATCGTCATCAACAGTAGCCGCCTGCGCTACCGCGCCGAGTACAATGAGATACAGAACGAACCGACGGTCCGGTATGAGTACGGGGTTCTGTACAGCCGGTTTGATGACGGATTGACTGTAAAAAACGAGGGAGCGGTGATCGATGGGCCGAGAATCAATCTACTAGGGATAGAAGGAAACTACTCTACGGCGAGTAGCCGACAGCAGTCTCTCAGCGTAGAACCCGTGAGCGCTCCGGCTCGTAGCGTCAGTATCAGCGGAGATGGGTCGGGGAACAACATAGAGATCGAACTGCAGAGCAACCTATCTGCAAGCGAATGGAGGGAACTCTACGACCCGAGCTCAAGCAGCAGAATCGTCGGTATAAGCAACTCAGGCAGTAACAGAGTCCTATTCGAGCTCGATCCTGGTTTCGACTACGAATTGCGGCTCTCGAAGGTCGCATTGGAGCAGGGCGTCAGTAAGACGGAGCCCGCGTACATCGTGCCGGTGCAACCGGGAGTCACGAACGCCGGCGTCGGAGAGCCGGTAATTGTCGAATATGAGGTCCGAGACCGATTCAATAACCCCGTAAGCGGCGTGACCGTCGAGGTGGAGGACCCGGCCGGGAGGACTGTTGCCACCAAGACAACCAACAGCGAGGGGCGAGTGACCGCTCAGGTGACTCCGCCGGCGACGCAGGACTACACCGGAACGATAGACCTGTCCGGCACGTCATCAACCAGCTGCGGGAGCGGGAAGTGCGAAGCAGATTATCGGACGCAGGTCCCGCGCATTAGCCTGAATCCGTTCACCGGGGTCATCGTCGAAGGCTCGCAGACCGGGGACGCAATTGGCAATATTAATACCGGGCTTGATGATGAAACTGTATCGATTCTTCTGAATAATACCGATCAAACCGATTCTGCCAAAATACAGAGCCTACGAATAAACCACTACAGCCCGGACCCGAATGGTCATAGCCCGGTTGAGTTTAGAAATTCGTCAGGCGAATCCGTCGATAATATAGTTATCGGCGGTGGATTCAAAGATAGCACAAATAGTAATATTGATGCACTCGCGCCGATTCCTGCTGGTGGGGAAGAGGAGTTTGCTTTCGTGTTTAACGGAAGCGTATCACAAGGTCACTACTTTGTCGTGACGGTTATATACGACAACCAGCGGGCAAGATACTTTATATCGCCACAGGGTACGAGTCCACTTTTGTGATTTCACTTACAAAATCCGAGCCCGTTCGCGTGTTTCCTTTTTATTGATTTGGCAGCGTGGGTTGCTATGCCAATCTCCCGAGCGAACGAAGCCAAACTATACCTTCCTCCCAACAAAAGGGCGAACATCCAATGACCGACTCGGACCAGCCGACGGTGCTCGTCGTCGAGGACGAGCGGGCGTTGATCGAGTTGTACGTCCGGTGGCTCGGCGACGACTACGACGTGCGGACGGCGGAGGGCGGCGAGGAGGCCCTCGAGCGGTTCGACGGGGACGTCGACGTCGTCCTGCTCGACCGGCTGATGCCGGGGATGAGCGGCGACGAGGTGCTCGAGGCGGTCCGGGAGCAGGACACCGACTGCAAGGTGGCGATGGTGACCGCCGTCGAGCCGGACTTCGACGTCGTCACGATGGGCTTCGACGACTACCTGACGAAGCCGGTCGAGCAGGAGACGCTGCTGGAGACGATCAACCGGCTGCTGTCCCGGACGGAGTACGCCGACCTCGAGCAGGAGCTGTACGCGCTGGTCTCCAAGCGGGCGGCGCTGGAGGCGTCGAAGCCGGCCGAGGAGCTGGACGAAAGCGAGGAGTTCGCCGACCTCGAGGCGCGCATCGCCGAGATCCGGGCCCAGCTCGACGAGACGCTGTCGGACGTGCAGGACGACGAGTTCGTCGCGATGGTCCGGGAACTGGAGGGCGACGGCGGTGACGAGCGGGAGGGCCAAGAGTGAGCTACCCCGTCGAAGGGTTCGACGAGGCCCGGTCCTTCGACGACGGGGTGAGTCTCCTGCTGGCCGGCGCGCCGGCGCTGACCGACGGACGACTCTTCGACGCCGTGGCGCCGCGGCGCGGCGAGACAGCCGTCGTCGTCACCACGAACACGAGCGCCGCGCGGGTGGCCGAGGAGCTGCTGGACCGGGGGGCCGACGGCGAGCAGATCGGCATCATCGACTGCACGAGCCAGGAGTCCGACGTCGACGACGACGGTGTCCGGGTCCGGCAGCTGGGGTCGCCGGGCGATCTCACCGGCATCAGCCTGGAGTTCGCGAAGCTGCTCGACGACGAGGGCGACGACGCGCAGGTCCGGGTCGGCTTCGCGTCGGTGTCGACGGCGCTGATGTACACCGAACAGCAGACGCTGTTCAGGTTCCTGCACGTCTTCACCGCCCGCATCAGTTCCGGCGGGATGTTCGGGGCCTTCGCGATGGACCCCGGGATGCACGACGACCAGGCGTACAACACCATCCGTGCGGTGTTCGACGCCGAAAGCGAGGTGGCCGACGACGGCACCGCCTCGATCCGTGGGACGGGCTTCGAGGGCTGACGGGTCCGAGCGTCGCCGGGGCCGTCCTCGGCGTCACATCTCGATGCGCTCGACGAGGTCCTCGTCGCCGTGGGTGTTGACGGCGACGATGCGGACGGCCTCCTCGATGTGTGACCCGCGGAGCTTCGACTTCAGCAGCTCGTCGACCTGGTAGACGCCGGCGGCGTCGACCATCTCGATCTCGACGGTGACAGGCGAGGAGTCGCCGGGCCGCAGCGTCACGCTCCGGATCGCCTGACTGGAGATGGTGTTGATGCCGCGGCCGCCCTCCTGGTAGGGGATGCGGGAGCGGCCCCGCTCCATGTCGAGGGCGTCGGCGACGCGGACGACGCCGGCCTCCCGCGTGAGCGGCTCCTCGGCGGTGTGGTGACAGAGAATCGCGTGCAGCACCTCGCCCTTCAGCCGGACGGCCTCGGCGACGTCGTAGTCCAGCTGCGGCAGCAGCCGGTCGAGGACGTCCGCGGCGAGCGGAATCGAGTAGTAGACGTGGTCGTCGCGGTGGACGACGTGGCCGATGTCGTGCAGCGTCGCCGCCAGCGCGACGACGACCGGCTCGTCGCCTTCCGGCAGCCCCTGGTCGTGGGCGCCGTTGAACTCGACGCCGCCCCGCTTCAGCAGGTCGTACAGCCGCAGGGCGCGGTCCCGGACGATCTCGACGTGTTTCGTCCCGTGGTCGTTGTACCCCTTCCGGGCGACGGGGTTGACGTTCTGTGCCTCGAGGTACGCGGCGATTTCGGCGTCGTCATCGACGACCTCGAGCGCGGCGTTCAGCCGGTCGTCCGGGAAGTGGTGGTCGTCGTCGGGGTCGTACGCTCGGGGACCTACCGAGGGGCGGTCGGGGTCGCTCATACGTACCGAAGGACGGGCGCGCTGAAAAGCGGCGGGGCCGCCGGTCGGGCGTCGACGGCGGCGGCCACGACCGCGTCGTAGTCGGGCTCGACGGTCGGGTCGTCGGCGGGCCAGGCGTAGGTGACCGTCCGGTCGGCGTCGACGACGAAGACGGCCCGCCGGGCGAGCCCGTGGACGCCCCGCGCCTCGAAGTCGGTCCGGACGCCGTAGGCGTCGACGAGCGTCCGCTCGGTGTCGCCGATCAACGGGAAGTTCAGCTCGTGCCGGTCGGCGAACGCCCGGAGCGCGAACGGCAGGTCGACGCTGACGCCGTAGAGGGTCGCGCCTGCCTCCCGGAGTTCGGCCAGCCGGTCGCGGAACGTCGTCATCTCGCCGGTGCAGACGCTGGTGAACGCGCCGGGGAAGAACGCCAGCACCGCCGGCCCGGACGCGACGGCGCGGTGAACGCCGGAGCCTCGTCGCCATCGGTGAGCGTACCGTCGGTAGCGGCGCCGTCGGTTTGAACCTGGCCGTCGCCGGCTCGACAGCCAGGGACCGACGGACGGCGAAAGGCCTACAAGCGGGCGCGTGAACGGAGAGGTATGACGTTACCACTGTTCGTCGGCGGTCTCGGTCCGTTGGAACTGGGGGCGATCGCGCTCGTGTTGATACTGCTGTTCGGCGCCAGCCGGCTGCCGAAGCTCGCCCGGTCGATGGGGTCGGCTACCGGCGAGTTCAAGAAGGGCCGCCAGGAGGTCGAGGAGGAACTCGAGGAGATGCAGGGCGAGTCCGAGGGGGAGGTCGCCGCCGAGGCCGACGCCGCGACCGAGCCCGACGCCGAGGGGTCCAACGCCTGACCGCCGTACGCGAGGAAAAAGCCTATAATTGACACTGGGTTATCCACCGACACGATGCTGG
Organism: Haloarculaceae archaeon; assembly: GCA_018609665.1. Lineage (GTDB taxonomy): Archaea > Halobacteriota > Halobacteria > Halobacteriales > Haloarculaceae > Natronomonas. Next base: position 9,666 of record JAHENN010000214.1, read on the forward strand.
ATACAATCCCGCTTCAGCTCGGCATCCCCGGCGGACCGGAGCTGCTGGTCATCCTGTTGATCGCGGTGCTCCTGTTCGGCGCGAACAAGATCCCGAAGCTCGCCCGCTCGACCGGCGAGGCGATGGGCGAGTTCCAGAAGGGCCGCGAGGAGGTCGAACAGGAGCTCCAAGAGATGCGCGACGGCGAGCCCATCGACGACGCCGGCGCGACGGGCGGCACCGACGAGGGGTTCGACGCCGGCACGACAGGGGGCACCGACGACGAATTCGACATCTCCGACGCCGAGACGGAGACGAGCGCCCAGGCCGAAACCGACGCCGGCGACAACTGAACGACGGACCACGGCTCCGTTCTCCGCCGCTCGGGCATGTGGCCTAGCGGACAGGGCGAGAGGTTCCTAACCTCTAGATCGCGGGTTCGAATCCCGCCATGCCCGTGCAACGAGGAGCGAACGTAGTGCGCGCCTCGAGAAACCGAACGGCGAGCGCAGCGAGCCGTGAGGTCGGAGAGCGAAGCGACGAGCACGGTGTCGGCCGCCGGGAAGCTGGCGACTCCGCTCGGTCCACCGTGCCTCTCGTGGCCGCGCGGGTGCCGACGCCCTCTCCAGTCACCAGGACGGCCGCTCGACCCGTCCGGCGGGCGGTTTTTTGTTCGCGGCCGTCGACCCCCAGCCATGGAGCGACCGACCGAGGACGACCTCGTCGCGCTCGCCGGCCGACGGGTTCGGCTGGTCGTCCCGAAGCCGCGCGAGAACCAGCGGCTCGTCGGGCGCGTTGCGACCGGGGACGACGACGTCGTGCTGCGGGTCGACGGCGGACCGTCGCCCGACCGGTTCGGGACCGTCCGGCTCCGGGAGCGGGAACGGGATTCCGTGCTGCGGGCCTACCGGGACGACGGCCGGCTCGTCGGGCGGGTGAGGCGTCTCTCGGTGCTGGAAGAGACCGGAGAGAAGTGACGTCAGGCCGGCGCCGTGGCGTCCGCGTCGGCGGACACCGCCGCGTACATCGACTTCCGGGCGTCCATCAGGTAGGCCGACTCCTCGACGACGCCGGCGTCCTGTAGCTTCCCGAGGGCGTGGCGGACGGTCCGCTGCGGGAGCAGCGACTCCTCGGCCAGCTGTGACTGCGTCAGCGAGCCCTCGTACTCGAGAGTCTTATAAACGAGCTTCGCGCTCGGCGGCAGGTCCGCCACCGCGGACTCGGGGTCTCTCATGCATGTGTACAACGGCGGGCGGTCGTTTAATCCCTCGGTCTGCTATGCAGCTTGTGCACACGGGCGTCCGGCGCTCGTCACCCATCGCGTCGCGGCGACAGCGGGAGGTCGGGGAACAGCGGCGCCACGTCGGGGTCGTCGACCAGCCGCTCGAAGCGCCGGCCGTCGCGGGCGACGATACCCGCCGCCTCGAGGTGTTCGAGGTGGGCGAACGCCTCGCCCGGGCCGTGGAGGATGTGGATGTCCGACAGCGACCCGAACAGCTCGTCGGACACCGCCCACGGCGTCGCCGGGCCGTCGAAGAGAACCTCGAGCACGCGTTCGGTGCGACGGCGGTGGTGGGCGACGATGTCGGCGGCCCGCCCGGACGGGTCGACGACCGGGCCGCGGTGGCCCGGCCACGCGCGGTTGTAGCCCTGCTCTGCGACCGCGGCGAGCGTCTCGAGGTACTTCGAGAGAGCGCCGTCGACGCGGGTGTCGGCGCCGCCGACGTTCGGCGTGTAGTACGGCAGCAGCGCGTCGCCGCTGAACAGCTCCTCGCCGTTCCGGCCGTCGAAGGCGAAGCCCGCGAGGCCGGCGGCGTGACCCGGCATGTGGACGGCCTCCAGCTCGACGACGCCGAGGTCGAACGTCGCCCCGTCCTCGAACGGCGTCACGTCGGGCGGGTCGCCCTCGATGCCGTCGGCGGCCTCGAGGAAGGACAGCAGCTCCGCCCGCTTCGGCTCGGGGGTTCCCCACCCGTCGATGCACCGGCGGAGCCGGTCCTCGGCGGCGTCGACCGCCGCCGGCTCCTGGGCGACCAGCGGGGCGTCGGCCTCGTGGACGAAGACCGGACAGCCGCTTGCGGCCTGTATCTCGCCGGCCAGGCCGACGTGGTCGGCGTGGTGGTGGGTCAGAAGCACCCGCTCGACGTCGGCGAAGCCGAGCCCGCGGGCGTCGAGCCCCGCCCGCAGCTGCCGGCGGGTCGCCTCGACGGCGACCCCGGTGTCGACCAGCGTCGTCGTCGCGTCCGGCTCGACGCCGAGCAGGTAGCTGTCGTTGTTCCCCTCGAAGGCCCGGTTGCCGAGCGACACCACCTCGAGGTCGAAGCCGAGGCCGGGGTCGGTCACGCCGCACCCCCTCGTCTCCGCGCGCGGAACCGCCGCTCGTCGTCCATACCCGAATCCCGGACCGGCGGCGGCAAAGCCTTTCGTTCCGGCCGTCGCCCGGCGCGGCCGTATGTACCGCCGGAGTGTGGCTGCCTTTCCACTATTTTACTACCGGAACACGTCGGAAAACTACTTGAGGGAGCTTCTGTCAGAGCCACCCATGTGTCAGCGAGACAGGGACCTGTCCCGGCGTTCGATACTGGAGGGCGCGACCGCCTTCGGCGCGGCCTCGACGCTGCCGCTGTCGCCCGGCGCCCTCGAGGAGGTCCAGTTCGGCTCGCTGTACACCGACATCGTCGTTCCCGAGGGCCACCGGCTGGCGTTCCGCGTCTCCAACGCCGCCGGCGGCACGCTCGGCTCCAAGCAGGGCGGCGACGTCCGCATCCTCTGCGGTTCCGACGGGAGCCGGGTCAATGTCCCCGTCGCGCCGCTGCCGGACGCGGAGTGAGCGTCAGGCCGCGACCGCCCAGAACCGGACCTCGCCGGGCACCTTCCACAGCAGGTCGGGCAGGTCGCTCTCCCCGGGGTCGCCGTCAGCGCGGTGGTGGCGGAGCTCGAACAGCCGCCGCACCTCGAAGCCGGCGTCGACCAAGGCGTTGTGGAGGTCGGCGACCGTCCGGTCGAAGACCACCAGTTCGGCGTCGTAGGACTCGTCGATGGTGATCCGGCGGCGGTCCTCGTCGAAGTAGCCCCGCTCGAAGCGGCCCGCCTCGACGTCGAGCATCTCGTGGATGGGATGCGGCACGCCGAGGACGAAGACGCCGCCCTCGCGGAGCACCCGGCGGGCCTCGCGGAACGCTCCCTCGAGGTCCGGGACCATCTGCAGCGCCGCCACGGAGGCGGCGACGTCGAAGGCGTCGTTGGCCAGCGGCAGCGCCGCCGCGTCGCCGGCGAGGAACCGCGCGTCGACGCCGCGGTGGTCCCGCAGCCGGCGGGCGTGCCGCAGCTGCTCGCCGGAGAGGTCGACGCCGACGACCCGGTCGGCGCCGAGTTCGGCGGTGCCGACGGGGCCCTGCCCGCCCCCACAGCCCAACTCGACGTAGTCAATCCCCTCGACGGCGTCGAGCAGTTCGGACGGCCGGCCGCCCGGGGCGTCGGCGGCCAGCGGCGAGGGCGCCGGCGGCGACCCGCCCTCGTCGGTGTCGGCGTTCCACAGCGCCTGGAAGTCGTCGCTCCACTCGTTCCACAGCCGACGGTTCTCCGGTCGGGGGTCGGTCATCGGGAGGCCGTGAGGCTACGCCGACCCGTGTAATCAGCCTTTTTGTCGCCCGAGGGGGCGTCACACGCGGCAGCCGGACGGCTCGTGTCCGACTTCATCTCCTCAGGGAGTGAGATTCCGCCCGCTGCGCGTCAGAGTCCCGCGCCGGTCGGCGCGTCGCCGTCGAATTCGGGCGTCGGGTCCAGTCCCAGCTCCTCGAGGGCCGCCTGCATGTGCTCGTCGTCGACGAAGCCGACGCCGGCCTCGACGCGCTTGTCGTGGGCCAGCGCCAGCACCTCGCCGCGGCGCTCGTCAGGAATCTCGTACTTCTCGATCACGAGCTCGACGATGAGCCCGGAGGGGTCCTGGGTGTACAGCGAGTGGAAGGCCCCGCGGTCGAACTCGTTGAAGCCGTAGCCGGCCTCCTCCAGCGCCGCCTTCGTGTCGTCGAACTCGCCGGGCGCGATGGTGAAGGCGAGGTGGTGGACGTTGCCCGGCCCGCGGTGGGGCCGGGTGGGGCGGTCCTCGCCGACGAAGAAGGTGAGGATGCGGCCGTCGCCGGTGTCGAAGAACAGGTGCGTCAGCTCCGGCGCGTCGAGGTTCGGCTGCTCGAGGACGAGCGGCATCCCCAGCAGGTCCCGGTAGAAGGCGATGGTGCTGGCGGCGTCGCCGCCCATCACGGTCATGTGGTCGGTGCCGGCCATGCGGACGGGGCTGTCGGGCCGCTCGGCGGCGACGTCGTGCTCGGGGACGTGTTCCATGAGTATTGTACGTTCTCCAGCGTCAAGTACGCTTCTCTGAGCAGTGTTAGCCGCTGCCGCACGGTCGGCTAACGATTGTACTATCCCGAAGCGACGGTGTGTCGATCGTCGCGGCACCGGGAGAACGGTTCGCCGACGTTCCGGACTACGAATACCCCCACGACCGGGTAGCGGTCACCGACGACGGCGCCGAGATGGCCTGCGTCGACGTCCCGCCGGCGGGCGACGCCGAGGAGACGTTCGTCCTGCTGCACGGCGAGCCGACGTGGGGCTTCCTCTACCGCAAGTCGATTTCCACGCTCGCCGAGCGGGGCCGCGTCGTCGTCCCCGACATGCTGGGGCGGTCGGACAAGTACACCGACCCCGACGCCTACGGCTTCGACCTCCACTACGGGAGCTTCGAGACGCTGCTGTTCGAGGAACTGGACATAACGGACGTCACGCTGGTCTGTCAGGACTGGGGCGGCGTCCTCGGGCTGGCGCTCGCGGGCCACCACCCCGAGCGGTTCGCGCGGCTCGTGCCGATGAACACCGGCGTCCCCGACGGCACCCAGGAGATGTCCGACGCCTGGCACGAGTTCGCGGAGTTCTTCGAGAGCGTCGAGGAGCTGCCGGTCGGGATGCTGATCCGGACCGCGACCGACCAGCCCGACACCTGGGTCGAGGGCGCGATGCACTTCCTCCAGGAGGACGCCGGCGAGGAGATAGCCGAGGAAATCGTCGCCTTCGTCGACCGGACGTAGCGAACTCTTTTGTGCTTGTGTACACAAACACAAGTATGGGGACGAAGACCATCGGGCTCGACGACGAGGCCTACGAGCGACTCGAGGCCCAGAAGCGCGAGGACGAGAGCTTCAGCGACACGGTAAAGCGGATTACAGAGGCGGTAGCGAGCGACTGGCGGGAAGGCTTCGGCCGGCTCGACGACGAGACGGCGGAGCGAGTCGCCGCCGCGGTCGACGAGAGCAGGGCCGCGACCGGCCGGGGCGTCGCCGACAGACAGCGGCGAGCCCTCGAGTCGATGACCGACGAGGAGTGAAACTGCTCGACACCACGTTCCTCGTCGATTACGAACGCGGCGAGGACGCCGTCGCCGAGTACCTCGAAGCGAACGAGGACGCCGACTTCGCCACGTCGTCGCTCTGTATCAAGGAACTCGCCGTGGGCAGACACGTCGTCGGCGACCCGACCCGGGCCGACGTCCTCGCGCCGTACGGCTGGCTGGACGTGGTCCCGTTCCGGACCGACCACGCCGTCGCGGCGGGCGAGATGGAGGCCGAACTGCACGCCGACGAGTCGGTCAACCGGGACCGTATCAACGCGGTTACCGGCGACCTCCTCATCGCCGCCGTCGCCCGGACGATGGACGCGACGGTCGTCACGAACAACGGCGAGGACTTCGAGCGATTCGACGTGGCCGTCGAGGGCTACTAACCGACCCGCGTCGCCACGCCCTTCGTCTGGCGGTAGTCGCCGTCCAGAATCGCCGCCAGCCGCTTCTCGAGCGCCGCCTCCTCGCCGTCGACCCAGTCGCCGGGGTCGCGGACGGGCACGACCAGGAATCCCCGCCCGCGGACCTCCCCGGCGTGCAGTCGGGCGGCGTCGTGGGGTAGTTTGCGGGCCCGCGTCGTGAACTCATCGAGGACGTACGAGACGGCGTCGTCGCCGACCGGCAGCAGGATGTGGGCGTTGATGGCGCGGATCTCGGCGTCGACGTACCGCTCGAGGTCCGCCGGGTCGCCCGGCGACAGCCGCAGATACGACAGATAGCAGTTCGACAGCGCCGGCGCGTCGTCGTAGGGGTCGGCGGCGAAGCCGACCGCGTGCAGCACACTCTGGAGCCGCCGGCCGGCGACGCCACCGGTGAACGGTACGCCGGTTTCGGCGCCGCCGTGGGTCGCGGCGTCGGCGCCGACGACGTGGAAGTCGGCGTTGGCGTCGCCGTAGCCGTACACCGCCGGCTCCCCCGGCGCCCGCATGCCGAACGGGTTCGAGGTCCGGTCCGTCACTCGCTTCACGCCCGCCGGTACGGCACCCCGGGTCAAAAGCGCCGCGCGTCAGCCGGCGACCGCGACGGCGCCGTACATCCCCTGGCGCCGGTGGGGGCTGCAGAAGTACAGCTGCGGCCCGGACTCGAAGGTCTGCTTGTATGTGTGGCTCTCCTCGCCGGCGAGTTCGCTCTCGAAGGACGAGGCCGACTCCTCGGCGGCGACGACGTTGTGCTGGCCGCCCCGGCCGGTCCACTCCCAGGTGACCGTCGTCCCGGCGTCGACGCGGACCGCCGCCGGGTCGAAGGCGAAGCCGTTGCCGGCTCCGACCGCGACGGTTATCTCGCTCTCGCCGGTCATGTCGACGACCGTGCCGTCGTAGTTGTTCGCGCTCGAGAGGTAGCCGTCGATGCCGCCCTGGTCGTCGTTGCCGTTGCCGCCGTCACCGGTACAGCCGGCGACCGCGCCGGCCGCCACCGCTGCGCCCGCGCCGCGCAGAATCCGTCGCCTGCTCAGGTCGTTCATCCGGTCGTCCGTAGAGGTCGGAGCCGCATAAGCACGTTCGAAGCGGGCGACGAGCCCGGAATCAGGTCGAGAACGGCGCGACGAACAGCGTCTCGACGGAGTCGGCGAGCGTCTCCCAGTCCTTGCCGCCGCGGGAGGGGTCGTCCTCGGCGGTGTACTGGACCGGCCCGACCTGCTCGTCGGCGGCGCCGCCGACCGTGACGAGCAGCGTCCGACTGCCGCTGCGGCCCGTCACCGGGTTGTCGAACTCGACTGTGAGCCCGTCACCGGTGTCGTACGTCGTCGCCGGGTCGCCGCCGACGACCTCCCAGCCCGACGGCAGCCGGTCGCGGAGCTTCACACTGGTGGTGCCGTCCGTCCGAACGTCGTAGTCGATGCGGTTGGTCTGGCCGCTGGTGAACGCGTCGCCGTCGTCCGTCCGGGTGACGTCGATGTCGACCGGCGTGCGCGTGCCGACCTCGATGGGGTCGGCCGCCACCGCGTACAGCCCGGTGTGCTGGTTGCCGCCGAAGGTGACGCC
>JAHENN010000215.1 GCA_018609665.1 Haloarculaceae archaeon
GAGGCCGCCGCGGCGGTGCCGGGCGGGACGGCCGCGTCGTTCGCCGACGCGGGCGGCGTGACCGCCGCGCTCGCACTCGTCCGCGTCGGGGTCGTCCGGACGCCCGTGGTCCTCGCGTGCCGGCGGTTTCCCGACGCCGCGAGCGCCGAGACGTGGTTGGAGAGCCCGGTCGTCCGGCTGTGACTTATGTACGATGGCGGGGCCAGGCCGGGTATGCCGACGGCTTCGACCGAGGCGGTGCGGACGGACGGCGTGACGCTCGTCGAGACGCGGGTGACGGCGGCCGGGCGACACCGGGTCCGGCTGGCGGTTCGCTGTGACGGCCCCGTGTGGCCGCCGCGGGACGCCGGCGCGGACGTCCGGTGGGCCGACGGAGCGGTGACGGTCGAGGCGGCGACGGCGAGGGGCGTCGGGTTCGCGACGCCGGCGCCGCCGGCGTCGGTCGACGTCGAACTCGTCGCCGCCGAGCCGGTCGACGACCTCCCGGCAGGGGTGGCGGCGTGGCTGGAGCGCGTCGAGGCGCGCATCGCGGCGGCCGAGCGGCTCGAGGACGTCGACGACCTCCGGGCGGCGACGGCCGCGGTCGCCGCCGTCGGCGGGCTGGCCGAGGTGGAGGCGCTGGCGGCCGACCTGGCCCGCGACCGGCGGCTCATGCGGCAACTGTCCTTCGTGCCGGCGGAGCTGTGCGAGCGGGCGGAGGCGGTCGAGCTGCCGGTGGCGGCGCTTTCGACGCTCGCTCAGTCGCGCAGCTCCTGGTAGCTGTTCCGGATCGTCACCGCGGAGACGCCGGCGACGTCGCTCACCTCCGCCTGCGTCAGCTCGTAGGCGGCCTCGCGGGCGGCGGTGTAGATGCAGGCGGCGGCGACGCCGCTGGGGTTGCGGCCGACGGACAGTCCCGTCTCGCGGGCCCGCTCGGCGAGTTCGCGGGCCCGGCGCTCGACCTCGTCGGGGACGTCGAGCTTCGAGGCGTACCTGGCGAGGTACTCCGCGGGGTCGATGGGGCCGGTCGGCAGCCCCAGCGTCCGGTTCATCGCGTCGTAGGCGGCCTGCAGTTCGGCCCGGGTGGCGGTCGCCTCGTCGACGACCTCCTCGACGGTGCGGGACACCGACGCGGTCCGACAGACGGCGTACACCGCGGCGGCGGCGAACCCCTCGATGGAGCGGCCCCGGAGCAGGTCCTCCTCCTGGGCGGACTCGAAGAGCACGCAGGCGCGCTCCTGCAGGCTCTCGGGCAGCTCGAGCCGGCCGGTCAGCCGGCGGATCTCCGTGAAGCCGTACACCTGGTTGCGGTCCCGCTTCGAGCCGATCCGTGCGCGTCTGTGCTGGCGCCGCATCCGGGCGACGCGCCGCCGCTTGCGGCCCTTCAGCCGCGTCGACCGGCCGATCTCCGTCGACAGCCCGCGGTCGTGCCGCGAGCGGGTCAGCGGCGCGCCGCACCGCTCGGGGTTCGTGTCGTCGTCGGCGAAGGACCGCCACTCCGGGCCGCGGTCGATGGCCGTCTCGTCGACGACCAGCCCGCAGTCGTCACAGACGGTCTCGGTGTCGGTGCTCCGGAGCCGGCCCTCGCACTCGGGGCAGCGCTGGCGTGTCGTCGCGCTCATCACGGTCGAAGATTGGGCCCGACGACACTTGAAAAAAGGCTGCCAACCGTCGCTGCCGGGGGCTCGCGGCGGAGAGAACGTACCGGTAACCGGTACGTTCTGCCGGCGGGTGCCGCCGTCCTGTTTCCGTATCGAGGAAGATTTAATTAACGAGGACGACCGACAATCATACATGGGCCTGTCCAGCATCGCCGCGGGGCTGGAGGTGACTGCCGAGCAGCGCGACCGCGGTATCGCGACGGCCGACGAAACCGGCGCGTCGCTGGCCGAGCGGCTGGCGCCGTTCGCCGCCGAGCTGCCGTGCGACGCGGCGGCGGCCGCAGCCGTCGTGGAGACGTACGCCGAGGGGGCGGACCTCGGGCGGGCCGCCGCCGTCGCCGACATCGCGACGACGACGGCGGCGAAGACGCTGTACCTCCTCGGAGAGCCGGTCGACCCGCTGACGCCGACCGCACGGCGGGTCGTCGACGACTGGCTGGCCGGCGAAATCTCCCGAACCGAGGCCGAGACGCTGGCTGACGTCGGCGCCTCGGAGTTCGCGCTCGGGGTCTACGTCGCGACCCACGAGCCCATCCCCGAGGCGGAGTCGGTCGTCGCCGACGCCCTGGCCGTCGATGCCGACGCCGACCCGCTGTACGACGCCCGGAGCGACCTGAGCGACCTCGTCTAAAACGGCAGCCGGTTCCGGAGCCCCGTCGCCTCCTCTTCGGTGCGCGCCGACAGCCCCGCCGCCTCCAGGAGGGCGCCGATGCGGTCGCGGGCCGTCCCGTCGCGTTCGACCGCCGGCAGGTCGTCGGTCAGCGTCGGCACCGTCGCGTCGGCGTCGGCGTGGTCGGTCGTTCGGGTGACGACGGTCGCGTCCGGCTCGACCCCGACGTCGACCAGCCGGTCGCGGGCGCGCGGGACGGCGTCGCCGGCGCGGGCGGCGTCGGCGACGACGGCGACGGCGTCGGCGGCCGAGACCGCGGCGACGGCCTGGTTGGCCGCCACCGGCGGGACGTCGACGAGGACATGGTCGAAGGCGCGGGCCGCCTCCGCGAGACGGTCCTCGAACGTCGCGGCCGCGTCGGGCGTCTTCGCGCGGGCCACCCGCTCGAAGGGGGCGCGGGCGGGACAGACCGCGAGCCGGCCGGCTCCGGCCTCCCGGTCGCGGAGTCCGGCCTCCAGCGGGCGGTCCTCGAGACACAGCGCCGTCATGTCCGGCTCGACCCGACCGGGCGTGCGGTCGGCCAGCCCCTGCGTGGCGTAGGCGGCGTCCAGCACCGCAACGTCACGGCCGTCGTGGGACAGCAGCGTCGCACACTCCAGCGTCAGTCGCGCGACCCCGGCGCCGCCGGCGGCGCCGACGAGAGCGAGCGTGTTGGCTCCCATGGAATTCGTTTCGCTCGCTCTCGGTCAAAAACATGTCGCCGCGGTCAGGCGTCCGGCGCCCGGTCGCGGACCGCGTCGGCGACCGCGTCGAGTTCCTCCTCCGACAGGTCCGGGCGGCTCCGGACGATGGAGTGGACCGCGCCGCCGCCGTCGCCCTCGAACCGCGGGACCAGGTGGCCGTGGACGTGGGGCACCTCCTGGCCGGCGGCCGACCCGTCGTTCATCCCGACGTTGAGGCCGTCGGCGTCGACGGCCGCCTGCACCGACGGGCCGAGTCGGCCGAGCGCCGCGAAGACGGCGTCGCGGTCGTCGTCGGGCATCGCCGCCACCCGCTCGTGGTGGGCCCTCGGCACGACGAGCGTGTGGCCGCGGGCCAGCGGATTGGCGTCCAGGAACGCCACCACGTCGTCGCCCTCGTGGACGATGCGGGCGGGGATGTCGCCGGTTATTATCCCACAGAACGGACAGTCATCGTTCATACCCGTCCGTAGGTGACCGGACGGGCTTAAAACCGACTCCCGTCGCCGTGCCGGAGCGCGGTATACATGGCAATTTATAACAGTAAGAGATAAACCGCAGACACGTGTTAGGGTGTTCCATGTCGATAGATGGCAGGTCACAGAGTCGACGCCGGTTCGTGAAAGCGGCGGCCGGAACGACGGTCGTCGGAGCGCTCGCTGGATGTATCGGCGGCAACGGTGACGGCAACGGGGGCGGCGGCAACGGCGGCGGCGGGACGGTCACGATTCCGGGCATATACGACGAGAGCGGCGGAACGTCCGACGTCGGGCGGCCGACGGCGGTCGGCTCCCGCGACGCGATCACGTACTTCAACGAGAACGACCTCCTGCCCCGCGAAATCGACCACCCGAACAGCGACTACGCCTACGAGGTGCCGCAGGCCCAGCAGCTGTACGACCAGTACACCTCGGGGTCGGACCCGCCGATGATCATCGGCTGGGGGACAGCCGACACGGAGGCGCTGTCGGGGTCGGTCGCACAGGACGAGATCGTCTACGTCTCGGCGTCGTACTCGGCGAACCTGGTGACGGAGGAGGCGCCGTACAACTTCTTCGGCAACCTCGACTACACGAGCCAGGCGCGGGCCCACCTCCGGTGGATCGCCGACAACGACGCGGAGGCGACGGTCGCGTTCATCTTCTCGAACAACCCGTTCGGGAAGGCGCCCGTCGAGGGCGGCAAGCAGTACGCCGAGGAACTCGACCTGGACGTCGCCGACGACATCAACCTCCCGCTGACGGCCAACTCCGCGACGACGCAGCTCCGGCAGGCCCGCGATGCCGACGTCGACTACCTCATCCACCAGAACACCGCGGCACCGATGCAGGTGCTGCTGTCGGACAAGGCCGACGTCTACCCGGACGTGACGGTCTGCGGGCTGACGTACACCGTCGACGAACCCCGCGTCCAGGAGGCCCCCGAGAACTTCGAGGGCGCCCGGTACGTCAACGCCTTCCGCAACTTCCAGGGGGCGCTCGACTCCGGCGGCGAGGGCGCCGAGATGATCCGGAGCAACTTCGAGCGGGAGGGCCGGAGCCTCGACGACCCGGAGGACGCCAACCTCAACTACGTCCGCGGCTGCATCCACGCGGTGCTGGTGTTGCGCGGGCTGCAGAACGCCATCGACGCCGACCGCGACCCCACCAGCGGCGCCGACGTCCGCGAGTCGATGTTCGACATCGAGGACGACGACATGCTGGGGCTGTCCGAGCCGTTCACGTACACGGAGGACGACCGACGGCCGACGATGACCGGCCGGCTGTTCGAGGTGTCGGACGGGAGCCTCGAGTTCGACGAGGCGGTCGAACTGCCGCGGCGCGAGGACTGGATCGGCCTCTGATGACGGCGAGCGAGACAGCGACGGCGGTCGAGGAGACGGACCGGCCGGTCGTCGAGCTCGACAACGTGGAGATCGTCTACGACCGCCACTTCCTGGCGGTGCAGGGCATCTCCATGGCCGTCGAGGAGGGCAACATCGTCGCCCTGCTGGGGCCGAACGGCGCCGGCAAGTCGACGGTGCTCAAGATGATAAGCGGCATCGGGCGGACCGAGCGCGGCGAGGTCACCCGCGGGCGCGTCCTCTACGACGGCGAGGACGTCACCAACGACGGCGCCAACGAGATGGTCGACCGCGGCGTCACCCACATCCTCGAGGGGCGCCGGGTGTTCGAGGACCTCACCGTCGAGGAGAACCTCCGGTGTGGGCTCTACCGCGGCGGCCGGCGGTTCCGGTTCGACGAGGACGACTATCGGATCGCCTTCGACTACTTCCCGCAGCTGGAGGAGATACTCGACCTGAAGGCCGGCTACGCCAGCGGCGGCCAACAGCAGATGCTCGTCGTCGCACGGGCGCTCATCCACCGGCCGCGGCTGCTACTGCTGGACGAGCCGTCGCTCGGCCTCGCGCCGAAGCTCGTCCAGGACATCTTCGAGACGCTCGTCGAGATCAACGAGCGGGAGAACATCACGATGCTGATCGCAGACCAGAACGCGAAGCGGACTCTCGACATCGCCGACTACGGCTACGTGATGGAGAACGGCCAGGTTGAGCTCCACGACCCGGCCGACGTGCTCGTCGACCGCGAGGAGATCAAGGAGTTCTACCTCGGGACGTCCAGCGACTCCTCCCGGTACACGGACATCCGGCACTACAAGATCCGCAAGAGGTGGACCTGATGAGCGCCGACGGAAGCCTCGACCGGGCCGCGGGCGGCTCGCTGCGGAGCGGCCCGCCGGTCGACCCGGAAGCAGCCGCCATCGGCTGCCGCGGCGTCACCAAGACGTTCGGCCGCGTCACCGCCGTCGACGACGTCGACCTCGCGGTCCGGCCGGGGGAGTGGCTCTCCATCGTCGGGCCGAACGGCGCCGGCAAGACGACGCTGCTGAACGTGCTCAACGGCTTCTACGACCCCGACGAGGGCGACGTCTACCTCGACGGCGAGACCGTCACCGACACCCCCGAACACTACCGGGCCAGGGCCGGCCTCGGCCGGACCTTCCAGGGGCTGGAGCTGTTCGAGGAGGAGGACGTCATCGAGAACGTGATGACGATGCGGGCGGTGAAGAACCGGCCGAGCCTGCTGTCGGCGCTGCTGTTCTACGGCGGCGGCCGCCGGACGGAGGCCGAGAACATGCGTCGCGTCGAGGAAATCCTCGACTACCTCGAGCTGTGGGAGTACCGTCACTCGACGATCGCCGGCCTCCCGCTGGGGGTACGGCGGCGGGTCGACCTGGCGCGGTCGCTGGCGCTGGAGCCGGACGTGCTGCTGCTGGACGAGGCGATGAGCGGGCTCACCTTCGACGAGAAGTACGACATGATACGGTTCCTCAGC
>JAHENN010000216.1 GCA_018609665.1 Haloarculaceae archaeon
ATAACGGTCTGCCGGTCGCTCGAGCGCAACCAGCTCATCCCGGGTACGGCCGTAGACGACCACGAACGGCCGGCCGCCGCCGGCGACGACCGGTCGGACACCAGGGAGACAGGTCCCGGTGGTCCGGACCGCCTCGGGCTTCTCGATGACGGTGGCGTTCGACCGGTGACGGTTGAACCACCCTCCCGGGGTGGAACCATGCTCTGTCGGTCTGCGCCCGAGTGTCTCCGGATACGACCGGGCGCCGGTCGAACTGTCGGCCGGTACCGTCGTCCCGACCCCCGGCGCCGACCGTCGTCGGGAGGACATTGCTCTTCACCTCCGTGCTGACGGGGCGGTAGATACGTTCTCGAAGGTAGAACGACCGGTTGTCGGTCACTCGAGGGCGACTAATTCGTGCTGGTCCGGGTTGCTGACAGGGACGAAAAGCCGGCCGGCGGCGGCGACGACCGGGCCGTACACGCCCCCGTCCGGGCGCCACCGCCACCGCTGGCGGTCCTCGAGGAACCCCACGTCCCCGGTCGTGAACGCCGCGAGTCTGTCCGCGCCGGTGGTGTACACGGTGTCGTCGACGACCGTGGGCAGGTTCCCCCCGGCGGTTCCCCCGGTCCGCACGGACCACCGTCGTTCGCCGGTCCGGACGTCGGCCGACACGAGTTCGTCTCCCCGGTCGGCGTTGGTGACGAAGTAGACCCGCTCCCCGTCGGTCGCCAGGCCGGGGTAGAGGATTGCGGCCCCGGCGTCGTTTCTCCAGGCCACGCCGCCGCTGCCGTCGAGCCCGTACAGCCGCCCCGAGTCGTCGAGCACCAGGGTCAGAGACCCGGCCGTCGCCGGCGTACAGTGGGTCCCGGACTCGAGGCTCCCCCGCCACAGTCCCCGCCCGTCGTCGGTCGCCAGCCCGTAGACCTCGCCCGCGGTGGTAGTGACGACGGCCTCGGCTTCGTCGACTGCCGGGCCGGCCTCGACGGCGCCGAAGACGCGCCTCGACCAGGCCGGTTCGCCGGTGCGTGCGTCGACACAGAGCACCCGCTCTGCGGTCGTGCCGACGACGACGCGGTTCGTCCGCGGTTCGTAGGCGGGAGCGCCCTCGAGCTTGCCGTCAGCCGGCGTCGGCGTCCGCCAGGCGAGGTCGCCCTCGACGGTGTAGGCCCGGAGTTCGTTGCGCTCCCCGGCGACCCCGACGGCGACGAGCTGGGACCCGCCCCCGACGCTGGCGCGGTGCAGGAAGGCCGGCGGCGTCGACACACCGAGTTCGTACTCGTCGTCGTCCTCCCCCAGTTCGTAGACGGTCCGGCTCCACCGCTCGGCACCGTCGGCGACGTCGAACGCCCGAAGGACGTTGTTGTCGGGGTAGAACACGCGCTGCTCGCCGACGACCGGGTACCCCCGGGAGACGTCGACGGGGGCGCGCCACGCCACCGACGGCTCGCTCCCGATGGCGGTTCCGTTCGGGCTGTAGGCGGTGTTGGCGTTGTGCCCGTTGAACGAGGGCCAGAAGCTCGACGAGCGGACCACGTCCCCTCGAACGGACACCCCCGGTGTGTCGTCGCTGCGGATGTAGCTGCATCCTGCGACGCCGGATGCCAGTGTCCCGGCGGTGGCCGCGAGGACGCGTCGTCTGGAGGGCATAGTTCCGGTGGAGGCGCCGCTGTATAAAGTGTTTTGTCCCTCGATTCGCTGGCCTTTTGCCGCCGTAGCGAGTGGCTTCTCGTACGCGAATGGCCACCTACCACATCGAGACGTACGGCTGTACGTCCAACCGGGGTGAGAGCCGGCAGATCGAGCGGAAGCTCCGCGACGCGGGCCACCACCGCGCCGACGGCCCCGACGAGGCTGACGTGGCCATCCTCAACACGTGTACGGTGGTCGAGAAGACCGAGCGGAACATGCTGCGGCGGGCCGAGGAACTCCAGTCGGAGACGGCCGACCTCATCGTCACCGGCTGCATGGCGCTGGCCCAGGGCGAGCAGTTCGACGACCTCGACGTCCAGGTGCTCCACTGGGAGGACGTCCCCGAGGCCGTCACGAACGGCGAGTGTCCGACGACGACGCCCGACGCCGAGCCGGTGCTGGACGGCGTCGTCGGCATCCTGCCCATCGCCCGCGGCTGCATGAGCAACTGCTCCTACTGCATCACGAAGTTCGCCACCGGCCGCGTGGACTCGCCGCCGATCGAGGAGAACGTCGAGAAGGCGCGGGCGCTGGTCCACGCCGGCGCGAAGGAGCTGCGGGTCACCGGCCAGGACACCGGCGTCTACGGCTGGGACGACGGCGAGCGGAAGCTGCCGGAACTGCTGGACCGCATCTGCGACATCGACGGCGACTTCCGGGTCCGGCTGGGCATGGCCAACCCCGGCGGCGTCCACGGCATCCACGAGGAGCTGGCCGACGTCTTCGCCGACAACGAGAAGCTGTACGACTTCCTCCACGCGCCGGTGCAGTCCGGCAGCGACGACGTCCTGGCGGAGATGCGCCGCCAGCACCGCGTCGAGAAGTTCCGCGAGGTGGTCGCGGCCTTCGACGACCGCCTCGACCACTGGACGCTGTCGACGGACTTCATCGTCGGCTTCCCCACCGAAGACGAGGCCGACCACCGGAAGTCGATGGAGCTGCTCGAGGAGGTGCGGCCGGAGCGGGTCAACATCACGCGGTTCTCCAAGCGGCCCGGCACCGACGCCGCCGACATGAAGGGCCTCGGCGGGACGATCAAGAAGGAGCGGTCCTCGGCGATGACCGACCTGAAGATGGAGGTCTGCCGGGAGGCCCACGCCGAGATGGTCGGCGACGTCCGCCAGGTGCTGGTCGTCGAGGAGGGCACCGGCGACTCGGTGAAGTGCCGGGACCCCGCCTACCGGCAGGTCATCGTCACCGACGCCGAGGAGAAGGGCGTCGCGGTCGGCGACCTCCTGGAGGTCGAGGTGACGGCCAACGAGACGGTCTACTGCTTCGGCGAGCCCGTGTAGCCGCCGTCGCCGGCGTTGCCGCCGTCCTTCCACTCGCCGATGCCGGCCGGGTCGAGGTGGAGGTGGACGTCGCCGACGTCGTCCATCGCGAACAGCGCCTCGACGAGTTCGGTCTCGATGTCGTGGGCCTCCACGAGCGTCAGTTCGCCGTCGACCTCGACGTGGGCCTCGACCTCGAGGTCGGTGCCGTCGTAGAAGACGGCGGCGTCGTGGACCCCTTCGACGTCGGGATGGTCGCGGAGCGTCTCGACGACGCGCCGCCGTTCGGCCTCGGAGGGAGCGGCGCCGACGAGATAGGAGACGTTCTCGCGGCCGATCTCGACGCCCTGGTAGACGACGAGCAGGCTGACGACGGCGCCAGCGCCGGCGTCCAGAAGCGGGTAGCCGAGGAGGGCGCCGGCGACGCCGACCAGCGCCGCCCCCGAGGTGTAGATGTCGTTGAGACAGTCGACGGCCAGCGCCGACAGCGCCGCCGAGTCGACGCCGGCGTTCACCCGCGTCGTGTACCGGTACAGCAGGTACATGTCGGCCATCGAGAACAGCAGGGCGCCGACGAGGACCGGGCTCGCCTCGACGGTCGGGGTGCCGAAGAGACTCTCGGCGGAGCGGTAGAGCAGCGACAGCCCCAGCAGGACGACGACGGTGCCGACGAACAGCGCCGCCAGCGGCTCGACGCGCTGGTGGCCGTGGGGGTGGGCCTCGTCGGGGTCGGCGTAGACGCTGCGGCCCCACGTCAGCACGACGCCGCTGGCGACGAGGTCGCCGACGGAGTGGGCCGCGTCGGCCAGCAGCGCGACGGAGCCGAACGCGAGGCCGGCGCCGGCCTCGACGGCGATCTTCACGGCGTTGCCGGCGACGTTGACGGCGCTGGCGCGGGTGAATCCCCGCCGTGCGGCGTCGGTCTCGAGGCCCGCCGACGTGGCCGCGGCGTCACTCATCGGCGGCGCTAGCGGAACCATCCGGTTAAGTGATAGGATTCTGCCGGCGGCACCGGTAGCCAGGGGCGGGCTACAGGTCGACCCGGACCGCGCCGTCGTCGCCGACGGTCGTGTCGGGCTGGTCGGCGAAGGCCTCGTGCAGCCGCTCGTAGGTGTCGTCGACGGCCTCGACGATGACCTTCGTGTCGGCACAGACGGGCATGAAGTTGGTGTCGCCGCTCCACCGCGGCACCAGGTGGGTGTGGAGGTGGCCGTCGACGGAGCCGCCGGCGCCGTCGCCCAGGTTGAGCCCGGCGTTGAGCCCGTCGGGACCGAGGGCGGCCTCCAGCGCCTCGATCGTCCGCTGTTTGAGCCGGGCGTGCTCCAGCAGCGTCGCCTCGTCGAGGTCGGTGTACTCGCCGGTGTGTGCCCGCGGGATGACCATGGCGTGGCCGGGGTTGTACGGGTAGTTGTTCAGCAGGACGAACGCGCGGTCGGAGGCGGCGACGACGTTGGCCTCGCGGGCGTCCGCCCGCTCCGGCAGGACGCAGAACGGACAGCCGTCGAGTTCCCCGTCGCGTTCGACCCACTCGATGCGCCACGGCGCGAACAGCTGGTCCATGCCGGGCGGTCGGCCTGCGGGCGGTTAACGCTGTTCGCTCCCGCAGAGATATTTGAATCTGTTGGCCGTTCAGGCCGTTTCGACGCGGCGCCTCCGGTCGGGTTCCGCCGTCTCGGGGGCGCTGGCGGCCGTCCCGCCGACCGCCGGCTCGCGACGTTACGACCGGCGTTGAACGGTACGAACGGTCTCAACCGAATGCGGTGTTTATGCGAATCTCGGCGCTACCGACGGACGACGATGTCGATCAGCACCGACGACAGTACGATGGCAGAGACCTGCGAGACGTGCGGTGACGAGACGCCCCACGAGGTCGGCATCCGGCTGCTGACCGAGAGCCGCGAGGCCAAAAACGCGGAGTTCTCGCGGGAGCCGTACCGCGTGACCACCTGCCGGGCCTGCGGGACGGAGACGCTGACGCGGATGAACAACGAGTGACCGCCCCGGGGCGCCCTCCCCCGGTAGTCGGCGACGCCCGTCTCCCGCGGGCGCGTCGTCACCCCGCCCTCGGTCGCCGTCGCTGGCCCGTCAGGCCCGCGTCGTCACCTCGCAGCCGTCCTCGGTGACGATGACGGTGTGTTCCCGCTGGCTGACGAGACACCCCTCGTCCTCCTGCAGGACGGGGTAGCCGTGGACGACGTTCTTCTGCTCGAGCCGGCGCAGCGCCATCTCCGCCCGCGAGGTCTCGAGCCACCGCCGGGCGAACGGGAGCGTCTTGAACTCCTCGACGATCTGCTCCAGCGCCTGCCGCGCCCCCCGGTCGCGGACGCTGGCCTCCCGCTCTAGGGAGTAGATCTCCTCGTGGGCGCCCTCGGTGACCTTGCCGCCGCCGTCGGTGGCGAACGGCTCGACGGCGACCACGTCGCCGGCCTCCAGCTCGATGCCCTGCTCGACGGCGCGGTTCGGGACGTTGGGCTCGGTGTGCTGCTCCCAGTGGCCGAGGCCGTGGCCGGTGAGGTTGACGACGGGGTTGTAGCCGTAACCGTCGATGACGGACTCGATTTCGGCGCCGATGTCGCCCGTCTCGACGCCCGGCTCGATGACCTCGATTGCGGCCTCCAGCGCCTCGCCGGGCGCCTCCGCCAGGTCGGCGTGCCCCGAGAGGTCGACCGTGACGGCGGTGTCGGCCAGCCAGCCGTCGACGTGGACGCCGATGTCGAGGTTGACCATCTCCTCGCCGAACGTGGCGTCGTCGTCCGGCGTCGGCGTCGCGTGGGCGGCCTCCTCGTCGATGCTGATGTTG
>JAHENN010000217.1 GCA_018609665.1 Haloarculaceae archaeon
ACCGGCTCGCAGACGACGACATCGTCGTCCGGACCCGCGAGGGGTCGAGGAGGCTCACCGAGCTGGCGCCGTGGGTGCGGGCGACGCTCCGGTCCGAGACCGGGGCGTCCGGCGAGACCACCTCCGAGGTCGGCGCCGACTGACCGACCACCGTCGCGACCGACGGCTATTTGTCGTCGTCGGCCGTGGCGACGGCCATGAGTCTCAAGCGCGCCGTCGCCGCCCCCTTCCGCGAGGAGGGCAGCCGCGAGCTGGGCGAGAGCGCCTTCGTCGTCGCGCTGTCGCTGGACCGGGACTGGTTCTCGCCGGACCAGGCGAAGCGACTGGTCGACGTCGCCGCCAGCGAGGGGCTGCTCGACCGCGCCGAGGGCCGCGTCGAGGCCCGCTTCGACCCCGCGGCGGTCGACGTCCCGGAGGGGTTCGAGCCCGGCGAGGCGATCCTCCGGGAGCGGTCGACCTTCGAGCGGGTGCTGGACGCGCTGGTCGAGGCCGGCCACGACAAGCAGGACGCCGTCGCCGCGGTCAACGGCCTGCAGTCGGAGCTGGCCGTCTCCGTCGAGGCGGCGGCGGTGCTGTACGCACACCGGCAGGGAATCGACGTCGGCGAGGCGGCGACGGCCGCCCGCGCCGAGCTGTGATGGTCGACGAGGAACTCTCCGACGGCGAGCGGGTCGCGCGGCTGCTGTCCTCGGAGGTCCACGGCCACGAGCGAGGGGTGCTCGGCCGGCTGTCGGTCGCCGACGCCCGCGAGACGGTCGAGCCGAGCGAGCAGGGAGCCTTCGCCTACGCGGTCGTCGCCGACGCCGAGGACGAGCGGCGGCTCGCGGAGGTGTACGTCCACCCGGACCGCAGCCACGTCGAGTTCCGGGCCGAGGTCCGGACGGCCGCCGAGGCCGGTCACCGGGCGGGACTGCGCGTGCGGCCGAAGGCCGTCGAGCCGCCGCGAACACTCGTCTTCGTCGAGAACGGCGCCGAGGTCAAGCCCGCGCTACGCGTCGTCCGGGCCGTCGGCGAGGCCGTCGAGGAGTCCGGGTAGCGCCGCCAGCTCCGACCGGCGGACGGTCCGGGCCGCGAGCGGGTGCGGCTCCGGGCCGCCGTCGTACACCGCCTGGACGGGCGTCATCCCCGCGGTCGCGGCGCCGGCGACGTCCCGCTCGGGGTCGTCGCCGACGTAGGCGACCGCCGCCGGCGGGACGTCCAGCGCGTCCGAAAGCGCCCGGAAGCCGGCGGGCTGGGGCTTCGGCGCGTCGATGCCCCCGGTGACGACCACCGCGTCGAAGGCGTCCGTCCAGCCGAGCCGCCGGAGCTTGTCCCGCTGGGTCCGCTCGGGGCCGTCCGTCAGCAGGCCGAGCCGGTACCGGTCGGCGAGCGTCGATAGCAGCCGCTCGGCGCCGGCGACCGGCTCCATCGCCTCGGCGACGGCCTCGCGGTAGGCCCGCGTGAGCGCGCCGGCGCCGTCGTCGACGAGCGCCTCGAAGACGGGTCGGCGGCTCTCGGCGCCGCTGTGTCTGCGGTGGGCCTCGAGGTAGTCCTCCCGGTCGACGGTCGCGTCGACGCCGGCGCGGGTCGTCGCCTCCGACAGCAGCGTCTCGCGGTCCCGGCGCGTCACCGCGAGCGTGTCGTCGAGGTCGAAGCCGACGGCCCGGAGCACGCCGGATTGTTCGGTCCCGGCGGGCTTAGCTCTGGGGGAACACCAGCGTTTTGCCCGCCCGCGACGGAGGGCCGGCGATGGGCTTCTTCGACGACCTCCGGGACCGCATCGCGACGACCGACGGCGTCGTTTCGGTGGGGCTCGACCCCGACCCCGACCGGCTGCCGGCGTTCCTCGACGGCGACCTCCCGCGGTGGCAGTTCAACCGCCGCGTCATCGACGCCACCCGCGACCACGCCGCCTGCTACAAGCCGAACGCCGCCTTCTACGAGGACGCCGACGGCTGGCGCGCCCTCGAGGAGACGGTCGCCTACGCCCACGGCAAGGGCGTGCCGGTCCTCTTGGACGCCAAGCGGGGCGACATCGGCAACACCGCCCGACGGTACGCCCGCCTGCTCGACGACGACGGCCTCGGGGCCGACGCCATCACCGTCAACCCGTACATGGGTCGGGACACGCTGGAGCCGTACCTCTCGCGGGCCGACAAGGGTGTCTTCCTGCTCTGTCGCACCTCGAACGCCGGCGGCGCCGACTTCCAGGACCTCGAGGTCGGCAACGACAAGCCACTCTACGAGTACGTCGCTCAGCGGGCCGCCGAGTGGAACGACAACGACAACGTCGGCCTCGTGGTCGGCGCGACGACGCCCGACGAGCTGGCGTCGGTCCGGGACCTCGTGGACCTGCCGTTTCTGGTGCCCGGCGTCGGCGCCCAGGGCGGCGACGCCGAGGCGGCCGTCGCACACGGCCTCGCTGGCGGCGTCGGCCTGGTCAACTCCTCGCGGGGCATCATCTTCGCCGGCGAAGGCGCCGACGACCCCGACGCCTACTTCCGGGCGGCCGGCGACGCGGCGAAGAAGCTGAAGCGG
Source organism: Haloarculaceae archaeon (assembly GCA_018609665.1). Lineage (GTDB taxonomy): Archaea > Halobacteriota > Halobacteria > Halobacteriales > Haloarculaceae > Natronomonas. The sequence continues at coordinate 2,518 of JAHENN010000217.1, forward strand.
CGGCTCAACCGGCACCGGCGCCAGGACGGGTAGGACGCCCCCGGCTCAGAACCGGAACTCGTCGACGCCGTCCGGGCGGGTCCGGTCGCCGCCGGGCGTTCCGCCGCGGTCGGACCGGCAGTCCGTGCAGTAGCCCGTCTCGCGGTCGTAGTGTCTCGCACAGACGACCCGTCCGCAGCGGTCACAGCCGTCCTCGACGGTGCCCGTCTGGCACACCTCGCAGAGTCCGGCGACGCTCATACACGGATGTACGTCCGGAGCGGCATAAAGCCGGAGGCTTACTTGGACGGGGGTTCAATCGCCGGCCGTGCAACGGGAGCGGCTCGTGTTCGGCCTCACGTTCGTCTTCGCGGCGATGACCGCGACCGTGGTGCTGGTGGCCGTCGCCGCCCGCGAGCCGGCCCTGTTCGTCGTCGCGGCCCCGCTTGCGGCGGCGACGGCGGCGTTCTGGTACCAGTCGTCCGGCAGGCTCCGGGAGCGGGTCGCGGCGTCGCGACGGCGGCGTTCGACCAAGGGCGGCGGCTTCGGCGCCGGAGCCCGCCGCGAGGCCCGCCGGGACCGCGAGCGCGGTCGCCGACGGCAGCAGGGCCGGGGCGAGCGACGGTCGGGGCCGGGGCCGAGGGCGGGAGCGGCCGACGGCATCGACCCGGCGGAGGCCTACCGCCGGCTCGGGCTCGACGCCGGCGCCGACGAGCAGGCTGTCAAGCGCGCCTACCGGCGGAAGGTCAAGGAGGTCCACCCGGACCGCGGCGGCGACGAGGAGGCGTTCAAGCGCGTGACGGAGGCCTACGAGACGCTGACCGACTGAGGGTTTATGCGGGCGGCGGCCGACCGCCCGCACATGAGCGACGTGCTCTCCGACGACGAACTCGCCGCACGGCTGCCGGACGGCTGGAAGCGGGACGGCGACGTCATCGCCCGGACATACGAGTTCGACTCCTACCTCGAGGGGGTCGGCTTCGCGGCGGCGGCCGGCGGCCTCGCCGAGGAGGCGTTCCACCACCCCGACGAGCTGACGGTCGGCTGGCGGGAGGTCGAGGTCCGGCTGACGACCCACGACGCCGGCGGAATCACGGAGAAGGACACCGACCTCGCGGCCCGCCTCGACGAGATCGCGGACTGATGGCCGAGGCGGCGTACGTCTTCGCCGTCGAACTCGAGGTCGACCCGTCGGCCGACGACCCGGCGCTGCGGGTCGACCCCGCCGTCGTCGAGACGACGCTCCGCCGGCGGGCCGCGGAGCCGGGCGAGCCCGGCTGGCGCTTCTTCCGGGACAACCTCTGGCGCGGCGACGTGAACGACCACGAGCGCCTGCGGGCCGACGCCGCGGCGGCGCTCGGCCCCGACGTCGACGTCCGGTCGGTCGAGTTCCGCGAGTTGCGGACCGACGAGGCGTATCTCGAGGCCCTCCGGTCGGCGATCGCCGCCGACCTCGGGGCGTTCAACGCCGACGACGTCGACGAAGTCCTCCGGAAGTACCTCGGCTCCCGGATCCACGTCCGGGAGCCGTAGTCGGCCGGAAGGCACTTGGCCGGGAGGCCGCTAACGACGGACAGTGACGACACGGACGTACGACCGCTGGGTATTCGACCTCGACGGGACGCTCGTCGACGTCGAGCCGGGGTACATCCACGACGTCTTCGGCCGGGTCGGCGACCGGCTCGGCCGCGAGTTCACCGCCGAGCAGGCCGAGACCATCTGGCACGGCTTCGGCGGCCCCCGCAACGACCGCCTCGCGTCGTGGGGCGTCGACGTCGACGCCTTCTGGGAGGCGTTCCACGCCGAGGAGGACGGCGCCGCCCGCGCCGAGGCGACGTTCCTCCACGACGACGCCGCCGTCGTCGGCGAGCTGACCGACCCGACGGTGCTGGTGACCCACTGCCAGCGCCACCTCGCGGACCCGGTGCTGGAGGCGCTCGACGTCCGCGACTGGTTCGACGCCGTCGTCTGTTGCACCGAGGAGACCGGCTGGAAGCCCGACCCCCAGCCGGTCCACATGGCGCTCCGCGAGGCCGATGCCGATACCGACGCCGGCGACGGCGTGCTCGTCGGCGACGGGCCGCACGACATCGGCGCCGCCTGGAACGCCGGCCTCGACGGCGCCCACGTCGAACGCCACGGCCACGAGCGGCGCGGCATGTGCGTCGTCGGCGACCACCGCCTCGAGCGCGTCGACGAACTGGTCCCGTCGTAGCGCTCCCGACGCCCCCCGACCGACCCGGCGCGGCGTCGAACCGACGGACGGCGCCGAGGTCGCCGGGCGCCGGAGTGTGGCAACGAGTGACGCTTGGAGGCGTTTGTCACAATCGTTTTTATTCGCGAAACTCATCAGATAGATCTCTGGGTCGGTATCGGGCGGCAAACCGCCGGCGCTCGTCGAGGAGGAGAACCGCGAGGCGGCGCCGGAACGTCTGCCGTGGCGACGGACGCTCGGAAACCGTCGTCACAATCGTCGTTACCGCTCAGAAACCACGTATAACTCCACGGGGTCGATATCGAGCGGCGAGTCGGTCCGGTCCCCGACGGACGTCGCCGCGAGGACGGCCGTCCGGACGGACCCGTCGCCGGGTGGAATCCGACCGCAGCGGCGAATTCGACGACCGCTGACCCGGCGGCGTCGACGCCGCTTCAGTCGTAGCGGTCGTCGTCCAGCGGGAGCTCGAAGTCGCCTTCCGCGACGGTCTCGACCGCCGCGTCGAGCTCCAATCCCGTCCCGCACTCGGGGCAGGGAATCGCGAGCGTCACCCGGAGTTGGCCTACCTCCTCGTAAACTTCGAGCACGTCGGAGTCCGACGGGTACACGAACTCGGCGTCGAGGTCGTGGGCGCAGGACATGTCCGCGTGTTGGCACGGCAATACACTAAATGTGACGTCGCCGGGTCGACGGCCGGCACGGGACGGGTCCGTTCCGGGCCGCGAAGGGTCGGCGAGTCGCCGACGAGGACCGCCCGGCCGGCGGGCTCCGCGACCCCGGCAGCCGAGCGGCGGGCGGGTCCGGCTCTCGTCCGGCAGCGGGGGTCCGGAAGGGTCGTCGCGTCGACGGCGAGCGTCGACGGCGCGGTGCGTCACCGGCCGGACTCCGGCGCCGCCGCGGCGGCGTCGACGACCCGGCCGAGGAAGAGGACGGCGTCGGTCGTCTGCGGCGTCCCGCCCGGCATCACCGGCTTCCTCGTCGGACGGTGGTG
>JAHENN010000218.1 GCA_018609665.1 Haloarculaceae archaeon
GAGGTCTCGCGGCTCTGTCTCGGCTGCATGAGCTTCGGCGACCCCGACTGGCGGGAGTGGATAAAGGGCGAGGAGTTCGGTCGCGACCTCGTCGAGCGCGCGCTCGACCTCGGCATCAACTTCTTCGACACCGCCAACATGTACTCCCGCGGCGAGAGCGAGCGGATCCTCGGCGACGCCCTCGAGGGCCGCCGCGAGGAGAGCGTCGTCGCCACGAAGGTCTACTTCCGGATGCGGGACGACGACCCCAACTCCGGCGGCCTGTCCCGGAAGACGGTCGAGCAGGAGCTGGACGCCTCGCTGGACCGGCTGGGGATGGAGACGGTCGACCTCTACCAGACCCACCGGTGGGACTACGACACGCCCGTCGAGACGACGCTGCGGGCGCTGGACGACGCCGTCCGCCGCGGGAAGGCCCGGCACCTCGGTGCATCCTCGATGTGGGCCCACCAGCTCGCGACGGCGCTGCACACGAGCGACCGGCTCGGCCTCGAGCGGTTCGCGACGATGCAGAACCACTACAACCTCGTCTACCGCGAGGAGGAGCGGGAGACGCTCCCGCTCTGCGAGAAGGAGGGCCTCGGCGTCATCCCCTGGAGCCCGATGGCCCGCGGCTACCTCACCCGGCCCCACGAGGAGTACACCTCGACGACGCGGGCCGAGACCGACGACTACGCCCGGGCCCACCCCTACGCCGAGGGTGGCGGCCGCGAGATCAACGAGCGGGTCCAGGAGCTGGCCGCCGAGAAGGGCGTCTCGATGGCGCAGCTGTCGCTCGCGTGGCTCCTGCACAAGGAGTGGGTCGACGCGCCGATCGTCGGCGCCTCGAAGGTCGAACACCTCGAGGACGCCGTCGAGGCCGTGGAGGTGTCGCTGTCGGATAGCGACCTCGACTACCTGGAGGCGCCGTACGAGCCGGTGCCGGTGTCGGGCCACGAGTAATCACCGGCGGCCGACCAGCAGCGCCGCGGCCGCCAGCGCGACGACGGCGGCGCCGGCGCCGAACCCCGGTCCGTCGGCGGCCGTCGGCGTCCGCAGGACCCGGTCGTCCCATCCCTCGGTCCGGGTCGGGGTGGCCGTCGAGCCCGTCTCGCCGTCCTCGCCGCCCTCGCCGCTCTCGTCGACTGACTGCTCGGTCGCCGTCGGCGTCGGCGTCGCGGTCGGACCGTCGCCCTCGTCGTCCGACGGGTCGGTCGCCGTCTCGCGGCCGTCGCTCTGCCCCCCGTCGTCGCCGTCGCCGTTGGCGTCGTCGCCGTCGCCGTTGGCGTCGTCGCCGTCGCCGGCCGCCGGCCCGGGCGTCGGCGTCGCCGTCTGCTGTGGCTCCGACGGCGGCGGCCCGAGCTGCTGTCGGGCCTCCGCCTCGTCCTCGCAGTCGCAGATGTAGAAGTAGTGGGAGTCGCTGCCGAAGGTGACCCGCTCGCCGCTCTCGGTCACGCCGGTCGTCGTCCCGGAGATGCGGTACCAGCCCGGCTCGTCGGGGTTGTCGATGCACTCGGCGACCGAGATGAGCTCGTCGCCGTCGTCGAGGTACGTCGACGCCCCGAGGTCGTCCTCGCCGTTGTACTCCACCTCGAAGAGGTCCTCGCCGGCGGAGAACGTCTTGACGTTGTCCTGGAGGCTCTCGTCGACCTCGTAGCCGTCGAGCGTCGCCCCGCGGTCGACGCCGAACGTCTCGCCGTCCTGCGGGCCGCAGCCCTCCCAGCTGCCGGCCTCGTAGACGGCGGTGGTCCGCTCGAGGGTCTCGAGGTCGACGCCGGCCGTCGCGACGACCTGCTGACCGTACTTGACGTCCGTCGCGCCGGGAGTGCGGTCGCCCAGCGGGACCACCGTGTAGTCGGCGTCGGCCGGGTCGTGTCGGGCCTCGACGACGCCGCCGGGGGCCGCCGCGCCGGCCAGCAGCGCGAACACGAGCGCCGTCGCCGCGACCGTCGCCAGCCCGCGATTCCACCCCATCTGTCGGCCGACCCTACGGCCCTCGGCCGGTTACGGCTGGTGCCGTCAATCGGCGGGTGGTTCATACGGCGCGGGACCGCCGGAGGTTTATACCCCGGCTACTAACGGCCGGTCGATGCGGTACGTGAAAGTCTCGCTCATCCCGACCCGGGGAGACATCGACCCCGTCGGCGAGCAGATCGAGGCCGACCCGTCGCTGACCCGGGACTCGATTCTCCACATCAGCCGGCTCAACGACGGCACGGCGGTGCTGCTCACCCAGATTCGGGGCCGGATGGACGCCCTCGAGGCCATCCTCGAGGACTGCGAGGCGGTGCTGTCGCACAACGTCTCGCCGCTGCGGGACGAACTGCAGGCGTACCTCCACACGGAGCCGACGGAGGCGGCGGCGGCGCTGCTCGAACTCGAGCAGGAACACGAGTTCGTCCTCGACATGCCGATCGAGTACGGCCCCGACGGCGGGCTGAAAGTCGCCGTCATCGGCGAGGAGGAGACCGTCCGGCGGGCCATCGAGGACGTCCCCGACGAGATACGCGTCGAGCTGGAGCAGCTGTCGGACTACGACCCGGAGCTCCGGGAGCTGTCGTCGCTACTGACCGACCGCCAGCAGGAGATCCTCGACACCGCGGCCGACCTCGGCTACTACGAGGTACCCCGGCAGGCGACCCACCAGGACATCGCCGACGAGCTGGGGCTGTCGACGACGACCGTCGGCGAACACCTCCGGAAGATCGAGGCGCGGATGCTGTCGGAGGTCGCTCACTGAGCCGGGCGGCTGAGCCGGCTCGTGAGGTAGGCGCTGGTCAGCCCGACCAGCCCGGCCACGATGGCCACCTGGAACATCAGCCGCCCCAGCGCCGCCGGCTCGATGGGCCCGTCGCCGCCCCCGCCGGAGCCGTACACGCTCAGCACGGAGAAGGTCAGGAACAGCCCGAGGCCGGCGAACAGGAAGAAGCCGACGAAGCTGCCGAGGCCGCCGACGACGGCCGCGGTGCCGTCGCGGTCCGGCAGCGCCTGGCCGACGCCGACCCCCGCCACCCCCGCCGCCAGCGGCCCGACGACGTAGACGAGGAGGATGGAGACGATGAACAGGATGCCGATCTGCGTCGAGTCGAGGGGGTCGGTGCCGGGCTCGACGAACTGTTCGATGAAGAACCCGAGCGTGAAGTTCGCCGCCAGCCCCAGCCCCGCCCCGAGCGCGGCGAAGACCCCGACGACGGCCAGCGCGTAGACGTACGCAGGTCGACTCATGGGGGAGGGGACGACACAGAGCCGAATGTAGGTATCGGTCTCCCGCCGGCCGTTCTCCGGCCGCCGCTCCGGGTCGCGGCTCGAAACGAGCGCCGGCTTTTTTTCCTGCGCTGTGGTCACAGTGTGGCATGTCGGACTCGGAGGAGGCGGGAGACGGCGCCCGACTCGAGCCGCTCCGCGACCGGGTCGAGGGCACCCTCTACAGCGTCGTCCGGTTCAGCGCCGACGACTTCGAGGTGGTGTACGCCGACGAGGCGACCCGGGAGATGTACGCCGACGACGAGGCGATGCTGGAGCACTTCCGGCGCATCTTCGACTACGTCGGCATCGACTTCGCCGAGAAGGCGCTGTTCAGCGACATGCTCCTCCCGGAGCGGGGGACGGTCCGCTACATGACGACCTGCATGGCCACGGTGAAGCTGGTGCGGATCTACGCCGGCTCGGAGGGCGTGCTCCTCACCGTCGACCCCGAGGAGCCGGTGCCGCGGCTGGCCGACGTCGTCGAGGAGCGGCTGCTCTGAGGTGGTCGACTTCCGCGACCGGCAGGCCGAAACCGGCGCCGTCCGTACCGCACGCATGGCCGACATCCTCTCGATGACGTGGCGGGACCTGCTGTTCGCCCACTGGCCGGTCGCCGCCGAGACGGTCGCCGACCGGCTCCCGGCCGGGCTGTCGGTCGACACCCACGACGGCGACGCCTACCTCGGGGTCGTCCCGTTCGTGATGTCGGAGATCGGCCCCCGGGGACTGCCCGTCGGGCTCGGCTTCGGCGAACTCAACCTCCGGACCTACGTCACCGTCGACGGCCGACCCGGGGTGTACTTCTTCAACCTCGACGCCGACGACCGCATCGGCGTGTTCCTGGCGCGGACGCTCTTCCGGCTGCCGTACTACCGGGCGGAGATGACCGTCGAGACCGCCGGCGAGGGGACCGGCCGGGAGGTCCGCTTCCGGAGCCGGCGCCGGTCGGCGACGGCGGCGCCGGCCCGGTTCGAGGCGACCTACGGGCCGACGGGGTCGTTCTCGACGCCGGACCCCGGCTCGCTTCCGGCCTTCCTCACCGAGCGGTACCGCTTCTACACGACGGACGACGACGGCCGGCTCTACCGCGGCGAGATCGACCACGAGCCGTGGCGGCTCGCGCCGGGGCGGCTCGAGAGCCGGGAGAACACGCTCTTTGCGGCCAACGGCTTCGACCGGCCGGCCGGCGACCCGCTGGTCCACTTCGCGGCGCCGATCGACGTGACCGCCGGCCGCGTCCGCCGGGCGACCGGCAAAGCGGCCAACTAAGTACGACGCGGCCCCAGTCACGGTCGATGGACGCCGACACCGAGCGGAGCGACGCCGGGCCGTTCGACGAGCCGCTGACCCGGGCGGTCCGGCCGGCCGGAAGGGACGAAGAGACCGACGCCGGCGACGCGGTCCGGGTCGAGGCGCTCGTCGGGTCGCGGCGGACGCTCGACCCGACCATCCAGCGGGTGTGGGTGCTGCAGGCGGTCGTGCCGTCGCTGGTGCTCGGCGGCCTCGCGGGTGCGGCCTTCGTCTTCCTGCCGGTCGGGGAGGCGTGGGTCGGCACCGTCGTCGCCACCGCCGTTTTCGCCCTCGCGGCGGTCCTGGCCGTGTTGCGGTACCGGTCGTGGGCCTACGAGATCCGGGACGACTCGCTGTACCTCGAGCGCGGCGTGATAACCAACGTGACGACCGTCGTCCCGTACGTCCGTATCCAGCACGTCGACGCCAGCCGGGGGCCGATCGAGCGGACGTTCGGGCTGGCGACGACGGTCGTCTACACCGCCGGCTCGCGGGGCGCCGACGTGTCGATCCCGGGGCTGTCGCCGGAGCGCGCCGAGGACCTCCAGAACCGGCTGAAGCAGCTGGCCATCGCAGCCGAGGGCGAGGACGCCGTCTGATGAAGCTCGACCCCCTCTCCGTTCCGTACCGGACCGGCGAGTCGGTCCTCCGGCTGGCGTGGGTGCTCGTCTTTCTCTTCCTGGGGTCGCCACTGGACGGGCTGACCGGCGCCGGCCTGCTCGTCGTCGCGTGGTTCGTCGTCGCGCTGGCCTACCAGCTGGTCTACTACCAGCGCTTCGAGTACGACCTGACCGACGACTCGCTGGACATCGCCTCCGGCGTCGTCTCCCGGCGCAACCGCGAGATCCCGGTTCGGCGGGTCCAGAACGTCGACATCAGCCGCAACGTCGTCCAGCGGCTGCTGGGGCTGGCGCAGATCAACCTCGAGACCGCCGGCGGCTCCTCGACGGAGGCGTCGCTGAAGTGCGTCAGCGAGGAGGAGGCCCGCCGGCTCCAGTCGACCATCGGCCGGCTGAAGCGCGAGGAGGCGCCCGAGACGGCCGCCGACGACGTCGACGCCGAGGCCGAGGCCGAGGAGCGGCAGCTCTTCGAGATCACGCCGAAGGAGCTGGCGCTGCTCGGCGTGACGGGCATCGACCTGCGGCTGTTGTCGGTCGTGACGGTCGTCCTGCCGGTCCTGGCACCGTCGCTGCGGGAACGGTTCGCCGACCCGCTCGTCGGGCTGGCGGTGACGGCGCCGCTGGCGGCGGTCGTCATCGTCGTCGTCGCGGCCGTCATCAGCGGCGTCCTCGCGGTGACCAACTACTACGGCTTCCGGCTGTCGCGGCGCTCCGAGGAACTGCACTACGAGCGGGGGCTGCTCCAGCGGTTCAGCGGCACCATCCCCCTGGAGAAGGTCCAGACGCTGGCGGTGTCGGAGAACGTCATCGCCCGACGGCTGGGGTACGCCTCGCTGGCCGTCGAGACGGCGGGCTACGGCCCCGACGACGCCGGCTCGCAGTCGGCGGTCCCGCTGGCCGACCGGGACCGCGTGCTCTCGCTGGCGGCCTCCGTCGAGGCGTTCGACGCCCCCGACTTCCGGCGTCCGCCGAAGCGCGCCCGCCAGCGGTACGTCGTCCGGTACGGGGCCGTCGCGGCCGTCGCCGTCGCCGCCGTCTTCGGCGCCGACCAACTCACCACGCTCCCAGTGGCGTGGTACTGGGCGGGCGTGCTGTTGCCGGTCGCGCCGGTCGCCGCCCACCTCAAGTGGGTCAACCTGGGCTACGACCTCCAGCCGGAGTACGTCGTCCTCCGGGAGGGGTTCTGGACCCGCACCACGACGGTCGTGCCGTACTACCGGGTCCAGACGGTGCTGGACTCCCGGACGGTGTTCCAGCGCCGGCGCCGGCTGGCGACGCTAGTCGTCGACACCGCCGGCTCCAGCGGGCTCACCGGCGGCCAGCCCCGGGCGCTCGACATCGACGCCGACCGGGCCGCCGACCTCCGGGCGACGGTGGCCGACCGCCTCCAAGGGTCGCTGGACCGCCGCCGCGCCGACCGCCGCCGCGAGCGGCTGCGGTCCATCGAGTCGGCCGACCCCGACCTGTCGGACTGACCCTCGTTCGCCCCTGGGCGGACGCCCACCGACGCATGGGCC
>JAHENN010000219.1 GCA_018609665.1 Haloarculaceae archaeon
CCCCGGCCCGGAGCCGGCCGGTCCCTCGTCGGCGCGCTCGGCCGCGTCCCCGGCGGCGTCGCCCGCCCCGTCGGCCGCATCGCTGCCGTCGGTCGTCTCGCCGTCGCTCGTCCCGCCGGCCGTGTCCGTCACCCCGTCGGCTACCCCCTCTGCCGCGTCCGTCGTCTCCTCTGCTGCTTCCTCGGTCGCGTCCGTCGTCTCCTCTGCTGTCTCCTCGGTCGCGTCCGTCGCTTCGTCGGCCGCCTCCTCGGCCTCGGAGTCGGTCTCGTCCGCCTCGTCGTCGCTCCAGGCGGCCGCGACGCCGACGGCGGACGTGGCCAGGAGGGCACCCGCGAGCAGGCTCGCGACCAGTACGGCGCTGCGGTCTACGTGCATAATGAGCGAGATGAGGTGAAAGCATCTCGTCGCCGAATAGTTATCGAGGTTATTCCGGCCATATACGGGATTTTAAATTGATCGGAGCGGTGCGGACGCCGGCCTGCGGGTCGTCTCTTTCCCCGGCAGGTCGCGGTCGTCGGCCGGGTCGCCCCGGTGACGGCGGGCGTCGTGTCGCGTTCCCGGCCGCGCCGCGTCAGGAACGCTTATTCGCGGAACGGCCGCACGTACGGGCATGGAGAGTCTCAACCGGATGGCCGTCGAGCTCGTCGACGAGGCCATCGACTTCGCGGACGAGCTGGCGGTCGAGGTCGAGGAGCTGGACAGCGGCGCCGTCGTCGTCGACTTCGGCGTCGAGGCGGTCGGCGGCATCGAGGCGGGGCTGCTGCTCGCGGAGATGCAGACCGGCGGGCTGGCGACCGTCCAGACCGGCCTCCACGAGGTCGCGGGCGCGCCGCTGACGCACGTCGAGCTCTCGACGGACCACCCGGCGATGGCGCTGCTGTGCGCCCAGAAGGCCGGCTGGGAGCTGTCGGTCGACGGCTTCGAGGGGCTCGGCAGCGGGCCGGCGCGCGCGCTGGTCGCCGAGGAGGACGAGTTCCAGCGGGTCGGCTACCGCGACGCCGCCGACTTCGCGGTGCTGGCCGTCGAGAGCGAGACGCTGCCCGGCGAGGCCGTCGCCGAGCACGTCGCCGAGCGGGCGGGCGTGCCGACCTCGAGCGTCTTCCTGCCGACGTTCTCGACGGCGAGCGTCACCGGCAGCGTCGCGACGGCCGCCCGGGCGGCGGAACTCGCCGTCTTCCGGCTGTCGGAGCTGGGCTACGACCCGCTGGAGGTGTTGACGGCGACGGGGTCGGCGCCCGTCGCGCCGGTCGCCGCCGACGACGACGCCGCCGTCGCCCGCACCAACGACGCCCTGGCCTACGGCGGGCAGGTGCATCTCACCGTCGACGCCGCCTTCGACCGGGTCGACGAGGTCCCCTCGACCGCCCGCGACGCCTACGGGACGCCGTTCGCCGAGATCTTCGCCGAGCACGACCACGAGTTCCACGAGATCCCGGTCGAGGTGTTCGCGCCGGCGCAGGTCACCGTCGACGTCGCCGGCGACGGCCCCGTGGTCGTCGGCGAGACCGACGAGGAGCTGCTGGCGGAGAGCTTCGGGCTGGCGTGAAGTTCAAAATCCTCCCCGAGCCGGCGTCCGTCGAGACGGTCGCGGAGATGCAGGCGGCGGTGCCGCTGGTGCCCGACCGGGAGACGTCCTGCTGCGCCCGGCTGATCGACCGCACCGACGTCGGCGCCCAGGACGTCGCCAAGGAGTGGCTGACCTTCCTCCGGGCGCTGGAGCTCGTCGAGGAGGTCGACGGCCGCTACCGCCGGCTCCCCCACGAGGCCGACCCCGGGCGGCTCCGACAGTCGTTCCGCGAGCGGGTCTACCTCGCCGACGACGCGCTCGCGGTGCTCTCGGCGGCCGACGGGCCGGTCGGCGTCGACGCGGTCTTCGAGCGGCTCGCCGACCGGATCCCGCGGTGGGAGCGGCTCCGGCACGCCGACGACGACGGCGTCTGGCGGGAGCGGCTCCGCCGGACGCTCGGGTGGGCGGTCGTCTTCGGCCTCGCCGAGCGCGTCGACGGCGGCTACGCGCCCGCCTGACCGCGGGCTTCCGCACCGTTTATACTCCGCCGCCGGGAACCGATGGGTATGCCGAGAGAGCAGAACGAGGTCCGGGACCTCCAAGAAGGCAACTACGTGATGATCGACGACGTGCCGTCGGAGATCACCTCCTACAGCACGTCGAAGCCAGGGAAACACGGCAGCGCGAAGGCCCGCGTCGAGGGCACCGGCGTCTTCGACGGCCAGAAGCGTAACTTCACCCAGCCGGTCGACGCGAAGGTGTGGGTGCCCATCATCAACCGCAAGCAGGGCCAGGTCGTCTCCGTCTCCGGCGGCGACATGCAGGTGATGGACCTCGAGACCTACGAGACCATCACGATGCGGATCCCCGACTCCATCGACCCCTCGCCGGACGACGAGATCGAGTACCTCGAGTACGAGGGCCAGCGCAAGGTCGTCTGAGGCCGATGGGCGGGTTCCCCGGCGCGGCGGCCGACCCCGAGGCGGCCGACTACGCGGTCGTCGGAGCGCCGCTGGACGTCTCGGCGACGTTCCGGCCCGGCGCCCGGTTCGGCCCCGAGCGCGTCCGCCGGTTCGCCCGCCCGTTCGACGACTACGACCACCGGACCGACCGGCGGCTCCCGGACCTGCTGACCGACGCCGGCGACGTTGACCCGTGGGACGACGCCGCCGGCTACCTCGAGTTCCTCGCGGGCCGACTCGCCGACCACCACGAGGCGGGCCGACTGCCGCTGGTCGTCGGCGGCGAACACACCGTCACCGTCGCCGGCCTCCGGGCGGCCGACCCCGACGTCTACGTCTGTCTGGACGCACACCTCGACCTCCACGACGAGTACGCCGGCAACGAGTTCTCCCACGCCACCGTCACCCGACACGCCCTCGAGGTCGCCGACGAGGCGGTCCTGCTGGGCGCCCGCACCGGCAGCGAGGCCGAGTGGGACCGCGCCTCGGCGGCCGACGTGACCGTCGTCGCCCCCGAGGACGTTGCCGACTGGACGCCCGACTTCGACGGCGACGCCTACCTCAGCGTCGATATCGACGCCGCCGACCCGGCCTTCGCGCCCGGGACCGGGACGCCCGAACCGTTCGGGCTCGACCCCCGCGAGATGCGCGACGTCGTCCGGGCGGTCGCGCCGTCGGCGGTCGGCTTCGACGTCGTCGAGGTGACCGACCGCGACGACGGACAGGCCGCCTCGCTCGCGGCGAAACTCCTCCGGGAGTTCGTCTTCGCCCACGCCGACGGGTGACCCGCCCGGCGTGGTCGAGGCACCAACCCGGAGCGGCCGGAGTGTCCGCCCGGCGTGGCCGTGACACCCGCCCGCGGTGGCCGGAGTGGAAAGCCCTACATTCCCCACCGCAGATACACGGACATGAGCTTCGAGATCCCCGACGACTGCGGCTACCTGGAGACCCACGAGTGGGCGCGGCACGACGGCGACGTCGTCCGGGTCGGCATCACCGACTTCGCACAGGACGAGCTCGGCGACGTGGTGTTCGTCGAGCTGCCCGAGGTCGGCGACACGCTCGAGCAGGACGGAGAGTTCGGCGTCATCGAGTCGATTAAGGCGGTGTCGGACCTCTACGCACCGGTCTCGGGGGAGGTGACGGCGGTCAACGAGGAGCTGTTCGACGCCCCGGAGCTGGTCAACGAGGCGCCGTTCGGCGACGGCTGGATGCTGGAGGTCGCCCCCGACGACGAGGCGGAGCTCGACGCGCTGCTGTCGGCGGCCGACTACGAGGCCCAGATCGCCTGACCGCGACCCGTGCTACCGCGGGACATGCCTTTCCCGGTCACAAACACATAAGAACGCCCCCCTCGTATCAATCCGCAACCGAATGGTCGACGACACACAGCTCGCCGAGAGCAGGTCTATCCATCGGCAAACCGGCAAGACGTTCTACTTTGCGACGCGGCTGCTGCCCGAGCGGGTCCGCCGCGCCACCTACGTGCTCTACGCCTTCTTCCGCGTCGCCGACGAGATCGTCGACGACCCCGGCGAGATGTCGGCCGACGACCAGCGCCGGCGGCTGCTGGAGGTCCGCGACGCCGCCCTCGGTCGCCGCGACACCGACGAGCCCGTGCTGTCGGCCTTCTCCGAGGTGCGGGAGAAGTACGACATCCCCGACGAGGAGGTCGAGGTCTTCATCGACGCGATGCTGACGGACATCCAGAAGTCCCGCTACGAGACCTACGGCGAACTCGAGGAGTACATGCGGGGGTCGGCGGCCGCAGTCGGCGTGATGATGACGGTCATCATGGAGACCGACGACGTCGAGACGGCGCTGCCGCACGCCTGCCGGCTCGGCGAGGCGTTCCAGCTGACGAACTTCGTCCGGGACGTCCGCGAGGACATCGTCGACCGCGACCGCATCTACCTGCCGCTGGAGACGCTGGAGGCCCACGGCGCCGACCCGGCCGACATCGAGCGCCGGCGCTTCACCGACGAGCTCGCCGACGCCATCGAGCACGAACTGCGGCGGGCCGAGGGGCTCTACCGCGAGGGCGTCGCCGGCATCAAGTACCTCCCGAAGGACTGCCAGCTGCCGGTGCTGGCGGCGGCGGTGCTGTACGTCGACCACCATCGGCTCATCCGTGCCAACGACCTCGACACCGTCACGCGGGAGCCGTCGCTCGGGACGGCCCGGAAGGTCGTCCTCGTCGCCCGGACGCGGTGGCACTGGTTCTGGTCCGACGACCCCGAGGCGGTGTTCGAGAAGGTCAGCGGCATCTCGATGCCCGACGACCACTCGCCGACGGCGGGCCCCGGCGAGCCGATGCCGATGCGGTGACGTGGCGGACGCCTACGACCTCGGCTTTCGCTCGCTCGACGAGGACGAGGAGTACGACCGCCAGTTGCCCGTCGATGGGTCGGTCCCGTCGTGGCTCTCCGGCGCGCTCATCCGCAACGGCCCGGCGAACTTCGAGTTCGGCGGCGAGCGGGCCACCCACTGGTTCGACGGGCTGGCGATGCTGCGGCGCTACGGCTTCGAGGACGGCGAGGTGCGGTACACCAACCGCTTCCTCCGGACCGACGCCTACGCCGACGCCGCCGACGGCGAGACGGCCGGCGAGTTCGCCACCGGCGGCGGCACCCTTCGGCAGGCGGCCCGGTGGCTCCGGGCGGTCGGCCCGCCGGAGGCGACCGACAACGCCAACGTCCACGTCGCCCGCCTCGGCGACCACTACGTCGCGCTGACGGAGGCGCCGCGGCGGGTGGCCTTCGACCCCGCGACGCTGGAGACCCGCGGGGAGTTCCGCTGGACCGGCGACGTCCCCGAGCACATGGCGACGGCCCACCTCTCGGTCGCCCCGGACGGGGAGACGGTCGGCTACGCGACGACCTTCGGCCGGACGCCGCAGTACCACCTCTACCGCGTCCCGCCGGACGGCGCCGCACGGGAGCGGTTCGCCGCCGTCGACGCCGAGGGACCGAGCTACGTCCACGACTGTGTCGCCACGGAGAACTACGCCGTCCTCGTCGAGCCGCCGCTGCGGATCTCCGTGCTGCGGGCGCTGGCGCCGTGGGGCGACGGAATCCTCGACGCCCTGAGGTACGACGCCGACGGCCGCACGCGCTTTCTGGTCGTCGACCGCGAGACCGGCGCCCTCGTCGCCGAGCCGACCGTCCCGGGGTTCTTTGTCTTCCACCATCTCAACGCCTTCGAGGACGACGGCGACCTGGTGGTCGACCTCGTCGGCTTCGAGGACGGCGACGTCGTCGGGGCGCTGTCGCTGGAGACGCTCGCGACGGAGGCCTTCGACGCGGTCCCGCCGGGACGGCTCGACCGCTACCGGCTCGACCTCGACGGCGGCGTCGAGCGGTCGCGGCGCTACGACGGCGGGCTCGAGCTGCCGACGGTGCCGCGGGCCGTCCGGGGCCGACCGTACCGGTACGCCTACGCGCAGGCGACGGACCGCCGCGGCGCCAACGGCCTCGCGAAGATCGACGTCGAGGCCGGCACGGCCGTCGAGTGGTGGGAGCGCGGCGTCTACGTCGAGGAGCCCCGCATGGTCCAGCGGCCCGGCGCCGACCGCGAGGACGACGGCGTGGTCCTGGCGACGGCCCTGGACGCCGACGCCGAGCGGTCGATGCTGCTCGTCTTCGACGCCGAGACGCTCGCCGAGCGGGCGCGGGCGCCGCTGCCGCACGCCGTCCCCTTCGGCTTCCACGGACGGTTCTTCCCCGGGCTGGACGGCTGACCCGCCGTCGAGCGGGACGGCTCCGTCCCGCGTCTGCCCGCCGCAGCTTTCAATCCGGTGCCCGACGAACCGAACTCACGATGGCCACGGGACGGGAGGCGCTCGGCGTGTTCGTGCTCCTGGAGTTCGTCCTGGTGGCCGGCGTCGTGCTCCTGGCCGCTCCCGTCGGGGACGTCGTGTGGGTCGTGCCGCCGCTGCTGCTGTTCGGCGCCGTCCTGGCGGCGTACGTCCGGGGCCGGTAGCCGACGACGCCCCGTTTCCAGGGACTGCACGGCCGACACCCTCCCGGCAGGCGTGGCTCGCAGTTCCGCCGACACGTCCACCGTCGGACGGTCGGCGCGCGTCCGCCGGCCCGTGCTCGCGGCGTCGGAACGGGACGCGTCCGGCGGGCGGGACGGCCGCGGCGGCCGACCGGCGGTTCGGCGGTCAGTCGTCCTCCGCCCCGCCGTCCGCCCCGGGCGTCTCGGCCGTGGACGTGGCCGCTCGCCGCGCGCTCGCGTCGCTCGCGTTTTCGTGTCGTCCGCGTTCCCGAAGCGGGCGGTCGGCTTTCGAGGTGTCGACGTCGATCTCGAGGCAGGTACTTCCGTTCGTTCCGCACACACCCCGTATCGACCGATTCGATTGTGGGTGGTCCGAAACAGTGAGCGCGGAATGCGTGCTCCGACCGGGCGCGACATCCAACGTGTTCTCAGCAGTTCCCCGGCGGTCAGCCTGCCGTCTCGGCACGCGGGCCGGGCCCGTCGCCATCGAAAGGAGGGTATCGCACATCGACCATCGTTATACCCGAAGCGACCGACGTACCGGCGTGTTCCACGCCGACCCGTTCGTTGTGGCCGTCGCTCTGCTGGCCGCCGGCGTCGTCGGCAGCCTGTTGCCGGTGATTCCCGGCGGCCTCCTCTCGGCTGCGGGCGTCCTCTACCACGCCTGGGCCGCCGGCACCCCCGGTCCCGTCGCCGTCGCCGTCCTCGTCACGACGGCGCTGTTCGCGGTCGCCGTCGACTGGCTCGGCGGCGCCGTCTCCGCGCGGGTCGGTGGTGCCTCCCTCCGCACGTCTGCGGCCGCGGTGGGCGCCGGCCTCGTCCTCGCGGTCGCGCTCGGGCCCGTCGGCTTCGTTCTCGGGGTCTTCGCCGTCGTCTTCGGCCTGGAGTACCGCCGTCACGGCGACGTCCGGCGCGGCGGCCGGACGGCCGCCTACGCGACGGTCGGCATCCTCGTCTCTGCGGTGACACAGGTAGTGTTGACGGCGGCGGTGCTCGCTGGCTTCTTGTTTTCGGTCCCGTGAACGGGGCAGAACGCTCGGGAGTCGGACGAGGGCGGCGAGGGTCGGGCGAAGACGTCGACGGCGCCGACCGCTATATCCGGCCGGCCCGGCCGGGGTCGACGTCGACGGCGTCGACCGGACAGACGTCGACACACAGCATACAGTCGATGCACTGCTCCTCGTTGGTCGGGTTGGCCTTGATTTCGCTTTCGGGGTGGTCGGGGGTGTCGACCCACTCGAAGACGTCGACGGGACAGTCCTCCAGACAGGCGCCGTCGGCGATGCAGATGTCGAAGTCGACGGCGACGTGGGTACCGCGGATACCGAGCTTCTCCGGCGGGTCGGTCGGCCCCCAGACGTTGACGTCGTGTTCCTGCCCCTCGTGCTCTCGGTTCCGCTCGAACTCCGGGTCGATGGCCATGTGTGTGGAAGGCGGCGCCGGCTTAAGACTCGTTCGCTCGGTTACCGGTGGGCCAGGTACGCGACGGCGCCGTCGTCGAGCCGGTCGAGCCGTGCGTAGCCGACGCGCTCGAACTGGACCACGTCGCCGACCTCGTGGGCCGCGAGGCCGGGTTCGGCGTGGCCCGTCGCGTCGCCGTCGGGCGTCCGCAGGCGCAGCGAGACCGTCCGGTCGGCCGGCACCCAGTGGACGACGTCGACGTCGCCGTCCCGGACGACGCCGATGTCGTCGTCGGTGAACTCGAGGGCGTCGCCGGCGTTCCGGACGGGGCCGAGGCTCTTCAGCCAGACCCGCTCGCCGGCCGGCGGCAGGTCGTCCGGCTCGAGGCGGACGGCGTCGCCGACGGGAATCTCCCGGACGCCGCGGTCCTCGTCGTCGGGGTGCAGCGGCGCCTCGGCGACGTCCGGGCCGCCGACGAGCGGCCGCTCGACGCCGTCGCGGACGAGAAACCGGCGGTCGGCCCCGTCGTCGATCAGTTCGCGGTTCTTCGCGTACACCGACGACATCGCGAGGTCGACGTTCGACGTCGAGGTGCCCAGTTCGGCCATCGCCTCGACGATGGCCTCGCCGCGAATCCCGCGGCGACGCAGGCTGGCCAGCGTCGGCGCCCGCGGGTCGTCCCAGCCGTCCAGCTCGCCGGCATCGATCTTCTCCTTGATCGTCGAGGTCGACAGCGCCACGTCGTAGGCGTCGACCTGGACGTGGCCCCAGTGGACGACCTCGGGGTACTCCCAGCCGAAGTAGTCGTAGACGAACCGCTGGCGCTTGGCGGAGTCCTGCAGGTCGATGCCGCGGATGATGTGGGTGATCCCGAACAGGTGGTCGTCGACGCCGGACTGGAAGTCCAGCATCGGCCAGCAGCGGTACTCCGCGGCCGCCTCCCGGGGGTGCGGCGTGTCGACCATCCGGAAGGCCACCCAGTCCCGCAGCGCCGGGTTCTTGTGCTCGATGTCGGTCCGCACCCGCAGCACCATCTCGCCGGAGTCGTACTCGCCGGCGACCATCGCCTCGAACTCCTCGCGTGTCGTCTCGGGGTCCTTGTCGCGGTGCGGGCACGGCTCGGCGTCGTTCTTCAGCGCGGAGAACGCCTCGCCGCTGCAGCTGCAGGTGTAGGCGCCGCCGGCGTCGATGAGCCTCCGGGCGTGCTCGTAGTACGTCTCGACGCGGTCCGACGCCCGCGCCACCTCGTCGGGCTCGAAGCCGAGGTAGTCGATGGCCTCGAGGATGGCGTCGTAGGCGTCGAGGTCGGGCCGCTTGGTCTCGGGGTCGGTGTCGTCGAACCGACAGAGCATCCAGCCGTCGTACCGCTGCTTGTACCGCCCGATGACGGCCGGCATCCGGGCGTGGCCGAGGTGCCAGGGGCCGTTCGGGTTGGGGGCGACCCGCATCCGGACCTCGTCGTGGGCCTCGGCGTTCGGCAACTCCGACAGCGCCCGGTCGTCGGCGTCGTCGTCGGCGTCCAGTTCCTCGAGCCGCTCCGGGGCGAGTTCGCCGAGCCGCTCCCGTTTTTCCTCGGTCGGAAGTCCGTTGACCCGCTCGACGACCGGGGCGACGACGCCCGGAATCTCGTCGCCGTGCGCGCGGAACTCGGGGTGCTCGCCCATCAGCGGCCCCAGGATGGCGTCGACCTGTGCGTCGCTGTCGTGTTTCAGCGCGTTGAACAGCGCGGCCGTCTCGGCCGCCCGCTCGACCCGCTCGCGGAGGTCATCGTCCATCACCGTCCGGTACCGTCGGGAGGGTCAAAACTGCCGGGATTCCCGCCGCGTCACCCCTGTCCGACCAGCCGCTCCTCGTCGTCCCAGTAGCGCTTCCGGAGCTCGTACTTCTGGACCTTGCCGGTCGCCGTCTCCGGAAGGTCCTCGACGAACTCCACGCTCGTCGGCGCCTTGTAGTTCGCCAGCTGCCGCTTGACGAACTCGATGAGTTCCGACTCAGACAGGTCGGCGCCCGGCCGCTCGACGACCAGCGCCCGTGGCGTCTCCCCCCACTCCTCGCTCGGGACCGGGATGACGGCCGCCTTGAGGACGTCCTCGTGGTCGTAGATGGCGTCCTCGACCTCGATGGAGGAGATGTTCTCTCCGCCGGAGATGATGATGTCCTTCTTGCGGTCCTGGATCGCCACCATCCCGTCCTCGTCGACCGTCGCCAGGTCGCCGGTGTGGAAGTACCCCTCGGCGCGGTCGTTGAACGCCCGACGGGTCACCTCGGGCTTGTTGAGATAGCGGTCCATGACCTGGTTGCCGCGGACGACGATTTCCCCGACCGTCTCCCCGTCCCGGGGGACGTCCTCACCGTTCTCGTCGACGACGCGGACGTCGGTACAGAGCGTCTCGGCGCCCTGCTTGACCTTCAGCTCGCGGCCGCGCTCGGCCAGCCGCCGCGGCGAGTTGCTCGTGGTGATGATGGGTGCCGTCTCGGTCAGCCCGTAGATGTGGATGACCCGCCAGCCGAACTCCTCCTCGACGGTCTCGAGGGTGGCCGTCGCGGGTGCACTGCCGGCCGTCGCGATACGAACGTCGCGGTCGCCGGTCGTCGTCACCTCGTTTTCCTCGTGGTACTGGATGAGGTTGTTCAGCACCGTCGGCGCGCCACAGAGGAAGCTGACGTCGTGCTCCCGGACCCGCCGGAAGGTGTCGGCGGCGTCGAACGTCCGCTGGCAGACGTGGGTGCCGCCGGTGCCCGTGATGGCGTAGGTGTGGCCCCAGCCGTTGCAGTGGAACATCGGCAGCGTCCACAGGTAGGTGTCGTCGTCGCGAATCTCCATGTGCTGGTTGAGCACCAGCGCGTGCCAGTGCTCCGTCCGGTGCGTCCGGACCACCCCCTTCGGGTCGCCGGTCGTACCGGACGTGTAGTTGATGCTCGCGTCGTCGTCCTCAGCGATGTCGGGCCGGTCAGGCGCCGCTTCGGAGCCGGCCGCCACCACCGTCTCGTAGTCCTCCCAGTCGCCCTCGATGCGGTCGGCCTCGTAGCCGATGAACTGCTCCGCGGGGACGTCCTCGCGGATCGGCTCGACGTTGCCAGCGAACTCGTAGTCGGCGATGACGACGTCGGCCGCACAGTCCTCCAGGATGTAGCCGAGTTCGTCGGCCGTCAGCCGGTAGTTCATCGGGACGAACACCGCGCCGAGGCCGTTCGTCGCGTACAGCGTCTCGATGAAGTAGTGGGTGTTCGGCGCCAGCAGCGCCACCCTGTCGCCCTGCCCGACGCCCCGCTCGGCAAGGGCGTTCGCCAGCTTATTGACGCGGGCCTCGAGTTCAGCGTACGTGTACTCCGTTCCGTCGTGGGCGACGACGCCGGTCACGTCGCCGTAGAGGTCGACAGCCCGATCGAGGAAGTCCGTGGTGAGCATCTCTCGTCTCATCGGCACTCCGGATACGTGGACGCCAGCAACAAAATTTCTTCACCCGCTCGGCCGCGGGTCAGTAGCCCCGCTCGACGAGGAAGTCGGCGACGTCGCCGAGCAGCCCCCGGGCCTCGCTCTCCGGCAGCACGTCGAGCCGGCGCTTGCCGCTCTCGACGAGCTCCCCGGCCAGCCCGCGGGCGTGGTCGATGCTCCCGGCGGCCTCGAGCCGGTCGACGGCCGCGTCGATCTCCGCCGTCGTGGGGTCGTCGCCGACGAGGCCGTCGACGTCGACGCCGTGGTCGCGGGCGTGGAGGGTGATGATGGTCTGTTTGCCCTCGACGAGGTCCGACCCGCGCTGCTTGCCGAGCGCGTCGCTGGCGGCCGTCAGGTCGAGCAGGTCGTCCTGGATCTGGAAGGCCCGGCCGACGTCCAGGCCGTAGCCGTGCAGCGCCTCGACGGTCTCGTCGTCGGCGCCGAGCAGGATGGCCGGGATCGACGACGCCGCCGCGTACAGCACCGCCGTCTTGAACTCGACCATCTCGAGGTACTGGTCGGTCGTCACCGCCTCCCGCCCCTCGAAGTCGACGTCGAGCGCCTGGCCCTCGCAGATCTCCGTGCAGGTCGAGGCGAGTATCTCGATGGCCCGGACGGTGCGGTCCGTCGGCGCGCCGTTGCTCAGCAGGATCGAGAACGCCTTCGAGTAGAGTGTGTCGCCGGCGAGGATCGCCGTCTCGAGGTCGTACGCGTGGTGGACGGAGGTGACCCCGCGTCGCATCGCGTCGTCGTCCATGATGTCGTCGTGGATGAGCGTGAACGACTGGATTGTCTCGACGCTGACCGCCGGCGCGAGCACGTCCACGCGGCCGCCGGTGAGGTCCGGGAACGAGCGGTAGTCGACCGTCTCGTGGTCGACGCCGGCGAGGGACTCGGCGACCAGCATCAGCGTGGTCGGGCGGAGCCGTTTGCCGCCAGCGTCCAGCAGGTACCGTGAGGCCTCGTACAGCCGCTCCGGCTCCTTTATCGGCAGCTCCTCGGTGATCGCCCTGTTGACGATATCGCGGCGCCGGGCGACGGCGTCACGAACCCGCGTCTCTCGATCCCGGCCCTCTGAGTCGCTCATCTCAGTCGACGAGCTGGAGGATGTTGCCGTTGCGGGTGACGTGCAGGTCCCGTCCGACCTTGTAGCCCTGGTTCTCCGCGAGGCTGACGTACGGCGCGAAGCCGCTCATGTCTTGATGGGCGGGGATCACGTGCTGGGGCTGGAGGATGTCCAGCATCTCGTAGTGCCCCTCGCGGTTGAGGTGGCCGGAGACGTGGATGTCGTCGTAGATGCGGGCGCCCTGCATCCCCAGCAGCGTCTCCGCCTGGTCGCGCTGGCCCTCGTTGATCGGCTCGGGGATGACGCGGGCGGAGAAGACCACCTTGTCCCCGTCGTCCAGTTCGTACGGCGTCTCGCCACGGGCCATCCGCGTGAGCATCGCGCGCGGCTCGCCCTGGTGGCCCGTCACGACGGGCAGGTAGTCGCCCTTGCCCTCGTTCATGATCCGCTTGAACGTGCGGTCGACGGACTGGCGGTGCCCGAACATCCCCAGGTC
>JAHENN010000220.1 GCA_018609665.1 Haloarculaceae archaeon
GACCTGTCCCGCGTCGGCGGCGCCGGGCCCAACCGTTCCGGACCCCTCCAGCGTCGCCAGCTCGGTGATTTCGACCTCGGCGTCCGGGTCGGGGTATTCGACATCCTGGTTGTCGACGTCGGCGAGCACGAGGTTTCCGTCGTCGTCGCTGCTGGCGACGACGCCGTTCCAGGGCCCCAGGTCCGGATGCCGGGCCGAGATTCCGGAGTCGGTGATCGCGAGCGTCCGGTCGGGGCGGCCGCGGTAGCCGCGGTCCCACGCTTTCTTCGCCTCGACGCGCCGCCAGTTGAGCAACTGCGCGTCGAGGCCGTCGATTCCGGCCGCCGCCGACCCGGTCGCTCCGAGTCCGAGGGCTGCCGCCCCCGCCGCCGCGCCGGTCGCTTTCATGAATGTCCGGCGCGGGAGGGTACTGTCGCTGTCGTCGATCGGTTCGTCTGACATGCCTGTCAGAGGGCTGGTGCCTCCCGATAAAGGGGATTCTGGCAAAACCGTCCAAACGTCGCCGACGGATTCGGCGGGCGACGGCGGCGGGCTACTCCTCGGCCAGGAGGTCGCTCTCCGCGAGGTGCGTCTCGACCTCGTCGTCGTCGAGCCGGCGGAACTGCTCGTCGTCGACGGCGACCGTCGCGACGCCGGTGCCCTCCGGCCGGAGTTCGCCGTCGTTGACCGACGCCAGCGCCGACAGCGCCAGCCCGACGCCGCCGTCCAGCGACAGTTCCGGCTCGTAGTTGGCCTCGAGGTAGTCCTCGATTTCGCCGCGGTCGGCGCCGACCGCCAGCGCCTGCCACTCGTACGGCGTCCCCGACGGGTCCGTCTCGTAGAGCCGCGGCTCGCCGTCCTCGATGCCGCCGATGATGAGCGCGACGCCGAACGGCCGAGCGCCGCCGACCTGGGTGTACTGCTGGATGTGGTCGGTGACGGTCTTCGTCAGCGTCTCGACGCCGACCGGCTGCCCGTACCGGAGCTGGTCGACCTGCGCCTGCCGGCGGGCGAAGTCGATCAGCTGCCGGGCGTCGGCGACGTGGCCGGCGCTGGCGATGCCGACGTGGTCGTCGGCCTTGTGGAGCTTCTCGACGCTGTCCCGCTCCATCAGCGGCGAGCGGATGCGCTTGTCGACCGCCAGCACCACGCCCTCCGGCGTTCGGACGCCGATGGACGCCGTGCCTCGCTTGACCGCCTCGCGTGCGTACTCGACCTGATAGAGGCGTCCGTCCGGCGAGAAGATGGTGATTCCCCGGTCGTACGCCTGCTGTTGGGATTGTCCCTGCATGGTTAGCTGTCGCGGCTGCCGGTATCGAGTGCCGTCGCGCCCACGCGGTCGTCGCCGACCGTCACGTCGACCCGGTCGCCCCGGACGACGGCAGGCCGGTCGGACCCGGCGAACGCGACCGTTCTCTCCTCGAATCCTTCTGACGGGCCTCGTATATACTTTTCTTCACACGCCCGGACCGTCCCGCTGACCCCCCGGACGACGACGCCGACGGGGTCGCCGTCGACGGCGTCGACGGTCGCCAGCACCGCACGCAGCCGCTCGACCTCGCCGCGGCGGGCCCGGACGACCGCCTCGCCGTCGCCGTCGGCGAACCGGAACGTCAGCACTGACCCGTCCAGCGCCGCGCTGCCGGCGTCGCCCAGCAGGTTCTGCGCGGCGAACCACAGCGCCCGCTGGAAGCTCCGCCGGTCGACGTCGGCGTCCGGCCACGACTCCAGCTCGACGGCGAGATACCGCCACCGCGGCCGGAGGTGCTTCGGAAGGTGCTTCACGGTCGCACGTCGGCCCGTACGGGCATAGCTCCGACGGTCGCCTCCTCGCGCGCCGTTCGTCGGGTCGGCTGGTCGGCGGTCTGGCGGCCCATCAGTCCAGCTGTCCAGCGGTTCGGTGGGTCAGTAGTTCGCCGGGTCGACGGGTCGTCGGTTCGCTGGCTCGGCAGTCCGGCGCTTCGGCGGTTCGGCAGTCAAGCGGGTCGCCGGTCCGGCGGTCCAGTGGTCCAGTGGTTCGGCGGGTCGTCGGGTCGTCGTTCTGCGGTTCGGCAGCCGGTCAGTTCGTCGTTCAGCGGGCCAGCGGACCAGTGGGTCAGCGGTTTGGCGGCTCAGTAGTCCAGCTGAGCGTCGGTCTGGCGGTTCAGCGGCTCGTCGGTTCGGTCGTTCAGCGGGTTGGGAGTTCGGCGGGTAGACGGCCCAGCGGGTCAGTAGGTAAGCAGGTCGTCGAGTCAGCGGCTCAGCAGTTCAGCGGCCCAGTAGTCCATCGGTTCGTCGGTTCGACGGCTCGTCAGTCCGGCAGTTCAGCGATTCAGCGGTTCGGCAGTTCAGCAGTCCAGCGGTTCGCCGGTTCGACCCTCCGGCGGTCCGGCAGCCCGGCGGCCCGACGGCTCACCGGTTCGGCGACGCGTGCGAAAAGAGCGCACGAACGGGAGAAGGGGAGGAGAGAACGGTCGGAGAGAGCCGTCGGCAGTCAGTAGCTCCGTTCCTTCGGCTCGTACGTCTTGTTCTCGCCCTCGAGGACGACCGGCTTGTAGTAGACGTCCGGGTTGCCGTCGTTCCAGGCGATCATGGTGTGCTTCAGCCAGCTGTCGTCCTTCCGCTCCTGGTGTTCCTTCCGCCAGTGGGCGCCGCGGAACTCGGTGCGGGCGAGCGCGCCGAGCGTGATCGTCTCGGCGATGTCGATGAGGTTGCCCGTCTCGATGGTGTGGATGAGGTCGGTGTTGAACGTCCGGGAGGGGTCGGAGACGGCGACGTTCTGGTACCGCTCGCGGCACTCCCGGATGGTCTCCAGCGCCTTCTTCAGGCCGTCCTCGGTGCGGAAGACGTTGACGTACTCCGTCATCGCCTGCTGGAGGTCCTCGCGGATCTCGGCGTGGTTGATGCCGTCCCGCTCGAGCATCTCCTCGATGCGGGCCCGCTCGGACGCGACGGCCTGTTCGACGAGTTCGCTCGGCTCGACGAGCGCGCCGTCGGCGGCGACGTCGTCGTCGACGCCGAGCGCGCCGGGGCTGACCGGCGTCTCGAGGCCGTCCTCGGCCTCGCTGCGCGCGGACGGGCCGACCGGCACCTCGGCGGTGCCGAGGTCCTTGCCGGCGGCGTGGCGGCCGGCGCGGGCGCCGAAGACGATGAGCTCCGGCAGCGCGTTGCCGCCCAGCCGGTTGGAGCCGTGGACCGACGCACACGCACACTCGCCGGCGGCGTACAGCCCGTCGACGGCCGTCTCGCCGTTCTCGTTGGTCTCGATGCCGCCCATGTGGTAGTGCTGGCCCGGCTTCACCGGCATCGGCTCCTCGAGGGGGTCGACGCCCTCGAAGTCCTCCGCCAGGTGGATGATGTTCTCCAGGCGGTCGGTGATGCGCTCCTCGCCGAGGTGCCGCATGTCGAGTTCGACGTACTCGTCGTCGATGCCGCGGCCCTCGTTGACCTCGGTCAGCTCCGCCCGGGAGACGACGTCCCGGGAGGCGAGTTCGCCGGCGTTGTTCGCGTAGCCGCGCTCGAACATGAACCGTTCGCCCTCGCTGTTGTAGAGGATGCCGCCCTCGCCGCGGACGCCCTCGGAGATGAGCACGCCCGTCGACGGCAGCGTCGTCGGGTGGAACTGGACGAACTCCATGTCCTCGACGGGGACGCCGGCCCGGTAGGCCATCGCTGGCCCGTCGCCGGTGTTGGCGACGGCGTTGGTCGTGTGGTCGAAGACCTGGCCGGGGCCGCCGGTCGCGAGGATGACGCTGCCGCGGGCGCGGAACCCTTCGACCGTGCCCGAC
>JAHENN010000221.1 GCA_018609665.1 Haloarculaceae archaeon
CCGCGTGCGCGTCGAGACGACGTACCCCGGCGGGCCGCTGGGCGTGACCGCCTTCGACGCCACGACCGGCGAGCGGGTCGACGCCCGCGTCGCCGTCGACGGTACCGTCGTCGGGTCGACGGACGGCGAGCGGCTCTGGACCGTCGCCCCCCGCGGCCCGGCGAACGTGACGGTCGTCGGCGAGGAGCGGGTCAGCGTCGAGATTGCCGGCTGACGCCGCCGAACGTTCTTGTCCGAGGCCGCGACCACCGGCCGTATGACCCGTGCCGCCGCGCCGGTCGTCGGGGTCGTCCTGCTCGTCGCCGTGACGGTCGCCTCCGCGGCCGGACTCGGCGTGCTGCTGGCGGTCACCCCGCCGGCGGCCGCCCCCGTGGCGAGCTTCGACTGTACGGCGACGTCGGACGGCGAGATCCGCCTCGTCCACCGCGGCGGAGAGCCGGTTGACCCGGCGAGGCTCCGCGTCCGGATTCGCGTCGACGGGCGGCCGCTGGCCGAACAGCCCCCGGTGCCGTTCTTCGCCGCCCGCGGCTTCGGGAGCGGGCCGACGGGGCCGTTCAACAGCGCCTACTCGGGACGGTGGACGGCCGGCGAGACGGCGTCGCTGCGGGTCGCCTCGACGAACCGGCCGGCGCTCGAGGCCGGGGCGACCGTGGAAGTGCGGCTGTACGCCGGCGATCACCGGGTCGCGGCGCCGGCGACGACGGTTCAGGCGGCCTCGACGGTCTCGGCCCTCTCCTCGTCGTCGTCGGTCCCTTCCGGCACGTAAGCGACGGTGGTGATGGCCCGCGGCGTCCCCGGCGCCCGCTGCTGGATGTGGTGTTCGAACTCCTCGAAGCCGGCCGCGGCGAACATCCGGTCGGCCTCCGTCTCGTCGTAGAACAGCATGATGGCGTCGGCGAGCCGCTGCATGAGCGTCGAGTCGGGGTAGTCCGGGCCGACGACGAGGACGGGACGACCGGGTTTGGTCACCCGGCGGGCCTCCTCGAGGGCGTCGACGGGGTTGGGCCAGTACTCGATGGAGCCGGACGACCAGTAGGCGTCGAAGCTGTCGTCGGCGAACGGCAGCCGCTCGGCGTCGCCGCGATGGAACCGCACGTTCCCGCGCTTGCCGAACTTGGCGTAGGCCCGCTCCAGCTGGTGGGCCGACTGGTCCAGCCCCCAGACGTCGTCGGTGTGCTGGAGCAGCCCCTCGGTCGCGAAGCCGGTGCCGCAGCCGACGTCGAGCACGCGGTCGTCCGGGTCGAGGTCGAGCCACCCGACCGCCCGGTCGCGCATCTCCTCGTTCCAGATGAACGGGTTGATGATGTCGTACACCTTCGACAGGTACCTGTAGAAAGTCCGTGCCCGCGATTTGTCCTCGAGGACTCCCATTGGCGGTCGTTAGAACGGTTCGGCCATAACTCCCCGGATTCGGCGGCGCCGGCGAACGGGTTCCGCAACTACCAAATAGCCTCTTTCCAAAGGTCAGGACGATATAACCATGGCCAGGCCGGAGGTTCTCGAACGAGTCAAGGAGGCCGAACGCGAGGCCGACGAGATCGTCGCCGAGGCGGAGACGAAGCGGGAAGAGCGGGTCGCCGAGGCCCGCGAGGAGGCCGACCGTATCCGCGAGGCGGCCCGCGAGGAGGCCGACGAGCTGGCCGACGAACGGCTCGCCGAGGCCCGCGAGGAGATCGCCGCCGAGCGCGAGGCGATTCTCGAGGAGGGCCGCCAGGAGCGGGAGGCGCTGGAGGCCCGCGCCGAGGAGCACCGCGAGGAGACCATCGACCACGTCGTCGACCTGTTCACGGAGGCGGTGGATGCTCAGACCTAAGCGGATGAGCCGGGTCTCGGTGACGGGATCCAAGCGCGTGATGGACGAGGCCATCGAGACGGTCCACGACCTGAACCTGCTGCACGTCACCGACTACGACGGCTCCTGGGAGGGGTTCGAGCCCGGCGACACTACCGAGGGCGCCGACGACGTCTCCCAGAAGCTCGTCACCGTCCGGGCGCTGGAGAGCACGCTCGGGGTCGACGCCGACGACGCCGGCCGCGTTCGCATCCTCGAGGACGAGGAACTCGACGCCGAAATTGAGCGGATTCGGACGGATGTCAACGAACTCGACGACCGCCGTTCGGCGCTGGAGGACGAGCTGCGGGAAATCGACGAACGGGTCGAGGCCGCCCGCCCGTTCGCCGAGCTCGGCATCGACATCGACCTGCTGTCGGGGTACGACTCGCTGTCGACGGCCGTCGGCGAGGGCGACGCCGAGGAGCTCCGCGCGGCGCTTGCCGACGCCGACGCCGTCGACGCCTTCGAGCTGTTCGAGGCCGAGGGGTACGTCGCGATTTTCCTCGCGCCCGTCGTCGACGTCGAGGACATCCTCGTCGGGACGCCGTTCACCGAGTACGAGGTGCCGACGCTGGACGACAGCGAGGCGACGAGTCCGGAGGCGTACATCGAGGAGCTCCGCTCGCGCCGCGAGGCCGTCGAGTCGGAGCTCCGGACCGTCGAGGACGAACTGGAGGAGCTGAAAGGCGAGGTGGCGGACTTCCTCCTGGCCGCCGAGGAGCAGCTGTCCATCGAGGCCGAAAAGCGGCAGGCGCCGCTGCGCTTCGCGACGACGGACAACGCCTTCCTCGCGGAGGGGTGGATTCCCAGCGAGCGGTTCACCGACCTCGCGGAGGCGCTGCAGTCGTCGGTCGGCGACCACGTCGAGGTCGAGGAGCTCGAGCGGGCCGACTACCGGGACGGCTCCTTCGGCGGTGGCGGCGAGACCGAGCGGGAGACCCCGGAGCCGGGCGTCGGCGACCCCGTCGCCGCGGCCGACGGCGCCGGCGAGGAGGTCCGCTCCGACGGCGGCTACGCGACCGACGACCGCCCGATGGGCGACACCGAGCCGCCGGTCGAGCAGGACAACCCCTCCGGAATTCGGCCGTTCGAGCTGCTCACGCAGGCGGTCGGCAAGCCGAAGTACACCGAGATCGACCCGACGTTCGTCGTCTTCCTCACCTTCCCGCTCATGTTCGGCTTCATGATCGGGGACATCGGCTACGGGCTCGTCTACGCCGGCATCGGCTACTACCTGATGCGGAACTTCGACTCCGAGACCTTCGACGACCTCGGGAAGATCGCCGCGGCGGCCGGCGTCTCGACGCTCGTCTTCGGCGTCCTCTACGGGGAGTTCTTCGGCCTTCATCTCGACGCGCTGCCGGTCGTCGAGACCGTCTACGGCCACCCGGTCATCGAGAAGGGACTGGACCCGACCGGCGAGGAGTGGGCCCAGGCGTGGTTCGTCATCACGGCGCTGTTCGGCGTCTTCCACCTGAACCTCGCGTGGGTCTTCGAGTTCGCCGAGGAGTTCACCTTCCACGGCCTCCGGGCGGCGCTGGAGGAGGTTGGCGGCTGGCTGCTGGCGCTGAACGGCCTGTGGCTGTTCGTGTTCAGCACCCTCGGCCGGGAGACGAAGCCGGAGCTGCTGTTCGAGGTGTTCAGCGCCGGCGAGGAGGCGGCCTTCGCGCTCGGCTTCACCGGCTTCTCGCCGGCCGTCGGATACGCTGGCATCGCGATGACGGCGGTCGGTATCGCGCTGCTGGCGCTCGGCCCGACCCACGAACTCGTCGAGGTCCACCAGGTGCTGGCGCACGTCCTGTCGTACCTGCGCATCGCGGCGGTGCTGCTCGCGAAGGCGGGGATGGCCTTCGCGGTCAACCTGCTGTTCTTCGGCGCCTACCAGGACGGCGAGGGGTTCCACTTCCTGCTCACGAAGGCGAAGGCGCCCGCGGAGGCCGAGCTGATGTTCCCGGGGCTGATCCACGGCGGCGCCGGCGCGCTGCTGGGCGGAATCGTCGTCCTCATCGTCGGCCACATCGTGGTGATGATCCTCGGCATCACGTCGGCCGGCATCCAGAGCATCCGGCTGGAGTACTTCGAGTTCTTCTCGAAGTTCTACGAGGCCGGCGGCGACGATTACTCGCCGTTCGGCTACGAGCGGCGGTTCACCGCCGAGGAGTAACCCCCCCCGGCGCCCGTCGCCTTCTCGTCGCGGCACGGCTACCCGCCCGTACCGCCCGTAATCGGCCTCCTCGGTCGTCGTATTTGAGAAGTTTTATAGCCGCATGGAGAGCAGTTCGAACCGTCCGAAACGCAGTCAACGGGACCTACAAACTATGATGGAAACACTCGAACTCGCCAGTGTGGTACTGCAGGAAGGTAGCGGTGGACTCTCGGGGTCGGCCGCCGCCGCCATCGCCGTCGGGCTCGGCGCGCTCGGCACCGGCTACGCCCAGCGCGGCATCGGGTCGGCGGCCATCGGCGCCGTCGCCGAGGACGACGACATGTTCGTCCCCGGGCTCATCTTCACGGCGCTGCCCGAGACGCTGATTATCATCGCGTTCGTCACCATCTTCCTGGTGTAACGCCCGACCCCACCACCCACTATGAGTCTTGATACGGTCGTAGAGGACATCCGAGAGGAAGCCCGCGCGCGTGCGGAAGAGATACGAACCGACGGCGAGAGCCGCGCCGACGAAATCGTCGAGGACGCCGAGGCCGACGCCGAGCGCATCCGGGAGGAGGCCCGCGAGGAGGTCGAACGCCGGATCGAGCAGGAGCGCGAGCAGGAGCTCTCCAGCGCGAAGCTCGAGGCCAAACAGCAGCGGCTCGAGGCGCGCCGGGAGGTGCTCGAGGACGTCCGCGAGGACGTCCGGGACCGCATCGCCGCCATCGACGGCGACGAGCGCGAGGAGCTGACCCGGGCGCTGCTGGCGGCCGCCGCCGAGGAGTTCCCCGCCGACGAGACGGTCCGGGTCCACGGCCGCGCCGACGACGCCGACCTGCTGGAGACGGTCGTCGAGGCGTTCGAGAGGTTCGCGGTCGGCGACCCCGTCGACTGCCTCGGCGGCGTCGTCGTCGAGTCCGACGAGTCCCGCGTCCGGGTGAACAACACCTTCGACTCGGTGCTCGAGGACGTCTGGGAGGAGAACATGCGCGAAATCACCGCGCGTCTCTTCGAAGAATGAGCGTCACCACCGAACGGAGCTCGAACTACGAGTACGTGACCGCCCGAATCCGGTCACAGAAGGCCCGGCTGTTCGACGAGGACGACTACCGGAAGCTGGTGCGGATGGGCCCGGGCGAGATCGCCCGGTTCATGGAGGAGACGGAGTACGAGACGGAGATGAACGCCCTCGGGACGCGGCACTCCGGGGTCGACCTCATCGAGTACGCGCTGACCCGCAACCTCGCGAAGCACTTCGACGACCTGCTGGGGTGGGCCGAGGGGTCGCTGTACGGCTACATCGCCAACTACCTCCGGAAGTTCGACGCCTGGAACGTCAAGACGGTCATCCGGGGGGTCTACACGGACGCCGACGCCGGCGACATCGACGACGACCTCATCCGGACGGGGGAGTTCTCCGGCCGGCTGCTCGACCGGCTGGTCGAGGCCAACCGCATCGAGGAGGTCGTCGAGACGCTGTCCGGCACCATCTTCGGCGACCCGCTGGCGGCGGCGACGGCGGACTTCGAAAGCGAGGGTGTGCTGGTCCCGCTGGAGAACGCCGTCGACCGCGCCTTCTACGCGCACCTGATGGACGACCTCGGGGCCCCGGAGCCGGACTCCCCGCGGGCGCTGTACCGGGAGTTCCTCGAGGCCGAAATCGACTTCCGGAACCTCCGCAACGGGCTGCGCATCGCCCGCAGCGGCGCCGACATCGACCCCGCGGAGTACTACATCGAGGGCGGCGAGCTGTTCGGTCCCGACGAGCTACGGCGGCTGGCGACCGACGTCGACGAGCTGGTCGAGCGCATCCGCGAGAGTCGCTACGGCGACGACCTGTCGGCAGGGCTGGACGAGCTGGCCGAGGCGGAGACGCTCGTCGGCTTCGAACA
>JAHENN010000222.1 GCA_018609665.1 Haloarculaceae archaeon
CCCGACCGCCGCGGCCCGTCAGGCCATCGTCTTCAGCTCCAGCCGGTAGCCGAAGGGGTCCTCGACGTAGACCGCCGGCGCCCGCCCGGTCGCACCCAGGGGTGCGTCCAGCTCCATCTCGACGTCGACGCCGGCCGCCGACAGCCGCTCGGTGACGACCCCGCGGTCGGCCTCGACCCGCAGCGCGAGGTGATTGAAGCCGTCGCCGGACGGCGGCTCGAACGCGTCGGTCGGCCACAGGTGGACGACGGCGCCGGGCGCCAGCCGGACGTCGAAGAACGACTGCTCGCCGTCGCGGTAGCGGTCCAGCCCCTCGACGTCGAACCCGAGCGCGTCGCCGTAGAAGTCGGTCGCCTCGTCGACGCCGTCCGCCGGAACCCGCAGGTTGACGTGGTCGATGGCCGCGACGTTCATGACGGACGGTGGCCCGGCGGCGGCAAAACGGCGACGGTCAGTCGTCGGCGCCGGCCGCCGGCTCCTCCCGCGAGGCGGCGCGGCCGATGACCCCGGCGGTGTCCTCGAGTAGCTCCCGCAGCGCCCGCCGCCGCCGGACGAACAGCCCCGCCGCGAGGACGACGTAGACGGCGCTGTACGCCAGCAGCAGCTCGTAGGACGACAGCGGCAGGACGACGTCCCGGACGACGAGGAACTCGAAGAACACCTGCGAACAGAACAGCAGGAGGATGACGAGCGCCTCCCGGACGGAGATCCTGAAGTCCACGAGCACGGCGATGGCGAACAGCGACTGCGCGGCGGTCAGCCAGATCTCGCCGGCCTGCTTCCGGTCGAACGGCAGCGCGCCGTAGCGGCCCAGCGCCACCGAGTAGACGACGACGAGCGTCCCGATGAGCAGCGTCCACTGGTTGAGCTTCGAGGAGATGAGCGCGTTGAACCCCGCCGTCGAGCGGGCCTTGTTCACCAGGTAGAGCACGACGATGAGCTCCGGCGCCTCGGAGGCCAGCGGCGCGACCCACTGGATCATGAAGAACGGCGGCACGCCGGCGGCGGTGCCGAGCGCCTCGAGGCCGTGGGCGAACGGCTCGACGGCGACGAATATCAGCAGCCCAGAGTAGACGAAGAGGGCGACGACGGTCGCCATCCGCCGGGGCTTCGGGAGCGTCTGGAGGTAGGCGGGGACGCCGACGTGGTGGGAGTCGGGGTCGACGTCCCCCCGGAGGACGACCAGGATGTAGGCGGCGTAGATGCCGACCAGCACGAACAGGTCGAGGGCGTCGATGCCGCCGCCGAGGGGGACGAGGAACGCCCAGGCGGTCGCCGCCAGCAGGAAGACGACCTCGAGGCCGATGTCGCGGTCCAGCGCGACGGCGTCGGCGAGGAAGCCGGGGCGCTCGACGACGGCCGGGTCGTCGCCGGAGCCGGCCCGGTAGACGGTGAACAGCGCGATGCCGGCCCAGCCGATGCCGATGAGGATGCGGTTGGCGCCGGTCATGTTGGCGACCGCGAGGTTGCCGGCCTCGGCGCCCTCCGGGGTGCCGGCCAGGCTGCCGGCGGTCCAGGCGTACAGCGCGTCGACGGCGTACTCCGGGGCGACGGCCAGCACCGCAAGCACCGCGATGGCGAACGACCGGGGGACGTCCTTCTCGGCGGTCTCGGCGCCCCACGCGAGCAGGAACGATGCCCCCAGCACGGCGACGCCGCTGAGCAGCACGACCCCGCCAGTCGGGAGCGTCGCGACGCTTTCCGGCGGCTCGTAGCCGGCCAGCAGCGCCGGCAGCGCGGTCCCGAGGGCCCAGACGGTGACCCACGGGACCGTCACCGCGATTGCAGCCGCCAGCGCCTGCAGCGAGCGTCGTCTCATGCGTCGACTCTACCTCGACATCCCGGCCGCGGGTAGTAGCTCTTTTGGATTCGTCGGGTTCGCCCTACCCGTCGAGGGTCTCGCCCGGCAGGAACGGGTAGGACTGCCGCTGGCCGGTCGAGTTCCGCGCCAGGATTCGCGCCACGGCGGCGACCCGCCCGTCGCGTTCCTCGCGGCCGGCCTCGTAGGCCAGGACGGTCATGTCGAGGCAGAGCCGCAGCAGCTCGTCGGCGGCCAGCCGGTAGCGGTCGCCCGGCGGCCCGACGTCGACCGGGTCGGTCGTCCGGAGGTGGTGTTCGGCGAACAGCACGCCGCCGTCCCGCAGCGCCGCCCGGAGGTCCGGCAGCCGGTCGACGACCCGGAAGAAGCTGACCGTGACGACGTCGTAGCTGTCGACCGGGAAGGCGTACTCGTTCAGGTCGGCCTGGACGAGGTTGACCCGGTCGGCCACGCCCCGCTCGCGGGCGCCCTCGCGGGTCGTCTCCAGGCCGACCCGCGAGCGGTCGACGGCGTCGACCTCGTAGCCGTGGTCGGCCAGGAAGACGGCGTTGCGGCCCGTCCCGGTCGCGACGTCCAGCGCCCGCCCGTCCGGGAGCGTCTCGACACGTTGCCGCAGGAGGTCGGCGGGGTCGGGGTCGGCGGGGTAGTCGCCGCGGCGGAACCGCTCGTCCCAGGTGGTCATGCCGGCGGTAGGGCGGGCCGGCAGGAAAGCCCCGCGGTCAGTCGTCGACGGGCGTCTCGGCGCCGGCAACTCCGCCGTCGGTCACCGCGCTCCACGGCCGCTCGACGCCGGAGCCGTCGACCCGCGACCGTGCCGTCTCGAGGAGTTCCGTTCCGTCCCGCGAGCCGACGCCCGGGTGGTCGACCGGATGGGTGCCGTGGAGCCGCACGGAGCCGCCGTCGCGTGACCGGTCCCGGCGACTGATTTAAGCTCGCTGACTGCAGTGTAGCCGTTGAGTAATGTTCGGTGGGGATGAACTCTCGCTGGCGGGGTTCCGAGAGATGGACCCGTACAGGTTCGAGCAGTTCGTTGCGGACCTGTGGTCGCTGTACGGCTGGACCACCCGGGTCTCCGAGCGCTCGCAGGACGGCGGCGTCGACGTCGTCGCCGACCGGCCGGCCGAGGACCGCCGGATGTACATCCAGGTGAAGCGGTACAAGGAGGGAAACACGGTCGGCTCCCGGGAGGTCCGGGAGTACGGCGGCCTCGCCAGGGGAGACGACGTCGACGAGGTGGCCGTCGTCACCACCTCGTCGTTCACCGGGCCCGCACACGCGGATGCCGAGGACCTGGATATCGACCTGATCGGCGGCCAGACCCTGCTGGAGATGATCCGGGACGTCGACGGCGGCGAGGAGCTCGCAAAGGAGTATCTTGAGGGCGAGGCCGACCCCGGGGTGGACCCTCCGCCGCGAGTAGCGGGACCGACGCCGACGTGGTGGTGGGTGGGGGCCCTCGCCAGCAGCGCGGCGATACTCGTATCCTTCGTGCTCTTCGCCGTCAATTCGACCCGGGAGTTGGCCGCAACCGCACTGCTGTTCGGCGGCTGGCTCGGCGGCGCGTACGCGGCCTCGAAGCTCGAGCCGGTGCTGGCGGCGGCGAGACGGACGCTGCGACCGGTCCGGTGGCTCACCGAGCGGGGGCATCTCTCGAGCCTGCTGATCGCGGTGCCGGTCGTCGCCGGCCTCGGAGCCGTGGTACTCGGCTCGCAGGGAAATATCGAAACGACAGTCGTTATGCTGCTCGGCTTGGTGACGGTTGTCAGCCTCCCTGCCGGCCCGCTGGCGGTCGTCGGACTGTACTACCGGGTCCGGACGGAACTCCGGGGCAACGAAATCGCCGCCGAGATCGACGACGTCGCCGAGGCCCGCGAGCGGCTCCAGGAGGGCGGCTCCGACGCCGTCGGTGGCGTAAAGTATCTCCGGAACAAAGCGGCGCTGGCTCCGGGTGAGGTCACCGTCGCGGTTCCCGAACTCGTCGACGTGCTCGAGGATTCGGCGGTCGAAGGCGATGCCGCCGCCGCACTGTCCGACGTCGCCGCCGAGTTCCCGATGCCCGTCATCGACCATCTCGACGCCGTCGTCGACGCGGTCGAGACGACGACCGACACGCGGACGCGGCTGTACCTCGCCGACGTCGTCGGGACGGTCGCCACGGGCGACCCGACGGCGGTCGCCGACGTCGCCGAGGACCTCCTCGGCTGTCTGTCGGCCGACAGTCCCGACCTGTCGCCCGCCCTGCCGGGATTCGTGGACGCCTACCCCGGGCGAGTCGCCGAGCGGCTCGACACGGTGGTGACGGTCGCCCTCGGGGACGATCCGCGGACGGCCCACGTCGCCGGCGAGGCGGTCCGGCGGCTCAGCCTGAAGGACCCGCGCCACCTGGAGACCGCCCTGCCGCGGGTGGTCGACGCCCTCGCCGAGGAGCCGGACCGACCCGGCGCCGAGCCGCTGTACGGGGCGCTCGCACGCTGTGCGTTCGCCCACGCGGCGGCGCAGGTCGGCGACGGTGCCGGCGGGCGGCCG
>JAHENN010000223.1 GCA_018609665.1 Haloarculaceae archaeon
CGACGCGCTCGCCGACGCCGACGCGGTCGTCGTCGCCGGCGTCGACGGGGCGGCCCGGGGCGGCGGCGTCGAGCTGGCGCTGGCCTGCGACGTCCGGGTGGCGACGCCCGACGCGACGTTCGCCGAACCCGGCGTCGGCTTCGGGCTGTTCGGCGCCTGGGGCGGTACCGCGCGACTCCCCGAGGTCGTCGGGCTGGGCGATGCGATGGACCTCTCGCTGTCGGGACGGGTCGTCGACGCCGAGACGGCCCGGCGGATGGGGCTGGTCTCGCGGGTCGTCGACCGCCCGGCGGCCGTCGCCGCGGAGCTGGCCGACAACGACCCCGCGGCGATGCGGCGGCTGAAACGGCGGCTCCGCGACCGGCGTTCCGCGGCCGCCCAGGCGGACGCCGACGTCGAGGCCTTCGAGGCGCTCGTGGCCGAACACGCCGCCGACCTGCGCGACCTCGACGGGTGACGGCGCCGCGACCTCTCAGCTGTCCTAAAGATTGAAACCCCTCGACGGGGTAGTGACGACCGATGCCGGAGTGCGACTACTGCGGGGCCTCCCACGACAGCGAGACGGCCCACCTGGAGCACCTCGAGGCCGAGCACTACGACGAACTCGGCCCGATCGACAGGCGCCGCGTCGACGGCGACGGCGACGACGGCGGCTTCCCCACCGGCCCGGTCGCCATCGGGGTCGTCCTGCTGGCTGCGACGGGCATCGTCGGCTACGTGGTCTTCGTCGCCGGCGGCAGCAGCGGCGAGATCGGCCAGTTCGGCAGCGCCCACTACCACGGCGGTATCGAGGTGACGATCACCGGCGACACCGTCGACTTCTCGCAGCCGCAGTATCAGAACCCCCGGGAGAACCGTCGGTTCCACTTCGAGGGCGGCGACGGCAGCGAGTGGCACGCCCACGCCACCGGAGTGACCCTGGAGTACGGCATGGGCACCCTCGGCATCGGCGTCGGCGAGAACTCCGTTACGTTCAACGGCACCGAGTACGTCGACGGCGAGGGCTACGAGGTGGTCGTCCAGGTGAACGGCGAGGACGTCTCGCCCGACTACGTCCTGAAGGACGGCGACGCCATCCGGATCGTCGTCCGCGAGACCTGACGCGGACGCGACGCCCGCCCCGTTACGGCTGCTCCGGTGCCGGCGGCATCCGTCGCTTGTGCTCGCTTTCCTTGTACATTTCGACGACCCGCTCGACGGTCGACTCCGGGAGGCCGAGCGTCCGGCAGGTCGCCGACTTCGAGAACGGCCCGTCGACGTGGAGCGCCAGCACCCCGTCGAGTTCGTCGTAGCCGAGGCCCATCTCCTCCTCGTCGGTCTGGCCCTCCCACATGCCGGCCGTCGGCGTCCGCTCGACGAGGTCCTCGGGGACGCCGAGGTGGCGGGCCAGCTGCCGCACCCGGCTCTTGTAGAGGTTGCCGATGGGGTTGCAATCGACCGCCTGGTCGCCGTACTTGGTGTAGTAGCCGGCCAGGGCCTCCGAGCGGTTGCCGGTCCCCAGCACGACCCGGTCCTCGGCGTTGGCGACGAAGTAGTTCAGCACCGCTCGCGTCCGCACGCGGACGTTACCGAGTGCCGTCCGGTCGTCGGCGACGCCGTCCGGCGCCGCCTCGACGAACGAGTCGACGACCGGGGCGATGTCGACCACGTCGTACTCGATGCCGAGCGTCTCGGCGACCCGCTCGGCGTCGGTCCGGTCGGCGTCGGCGTTGACCTCGCTGGGCATCAGCAGGCCGCGAAGGTCGTCGCTGCCGAGCGCCTCGACGGCCAGATACGCCGTCGTCGTCGAGTCGATGCCGCCCGACAGCCCGAGCACCGCCCCCTCGGCGCCGGCGTCGTCGACCGTCTCGGCGATGAACTCGACGATGCGCTCCCGGCGGGCCTCGATCTCGGCCTCCGACAGCAGCAGGTCGACGTCCGTTCCGTCCAGCAGCGGTGAAGCCTCCGTCATCGGGCGACGGTACGGGCGTTCGGGACTAATAACTCCCGTCCCGGCCGGCGTCGGTGAACGTTCGTCCGGTTCCGCCCACGCCGGCGAGGCGCTACGTTGAAGTGCGGGCGGGCGGTAGCGTGCTCTGCGTGCCGGTGGTACGCGCTCCCGGAGAAAGCGAATCGCGGGGCGCGAACGAAGCGAGCGCGCCGTTGGTCCAGTGGTAGGACAGTGGCTTCCCAAGCCACTAGCCCGGGTTCGATTCCCGGACGGCGCATAGCGAGACGCGACCGGCGAAGCCGCGAGTAGGCGAAGGCGAGCAAAACGAGGCGAAATCGCCACCGGGGATTGAATCCTATCAGTCACAGCCCGGTAGCCAGGAATGTCTGATTCCGGGTCGATTCTCGGACGGCACACTGCTGCTGCGAGCGGACGTGCAGAACAAAATCGCCGGGCAGGAGCCGAGCGACCCCGGTCGCGGTCCGGACCGTCCCGGCGTGGGTCGGCTCCCGCACGGCGCACTCTCCGTCGGTGCCCCTGAGTCTGGCCCGTGACCCCGGTATGGCGCTGCGCCGGCGGGCTGCAGGTCCCGCGGGTCGGGTGTCGATCGGACTCCGGCGGCTCCTGGCCCGACATAGCACCGGCAACCGCGGCGAGATGTCGTCTGCGAAATCGGGAGTCCCCTGCGGCCGCCTCAGGTCTCCGTGTCGACGCCGACGACGGCGTTGGTGTCGGTGCCGCCGAACTCCTCCTCCGTCGAACCTTGCTTCCTGCCGGGGTCGTTTTCGAACGTTTCGGGCTCGACGGCCTCGGCCTCGGCCGGCCCGAAGGTGTAGGTGCCGGTGCCGTCGGTGCCCTCCGGCGCCTCGACGAAGTAGAGGCGGGTGACGCTGTCCTCGCTCAGCTCGCTGGTCGAGACGGTGCCGAGATCGACGATCGTTCTGCCGTTATTTGTCTCGGTTCCCTCGACATCGCCGAAGTTCTCGGCGACGTCCCACTCCGTCGGCACCTCGTCGAGCACCCTGACCTCGTCGGCCAACTCGGCGTTGAATTCGTCGACGGTGATCTCGACCTGGTTGGGCTGGCCGGCCGTGAACACCGAGGCGTCGTCGCTGCGGGAGCCGGCGACGTTCAGGTCGACCGTCTCCGCCGGGAACTCGTCGGCCGGGTCGAAGCTGACGCCGAAGTCGAAGTTCGCCTGGACGTCGTAGCCGTTGACGACGCCGGGGATGTTGACGATTTTCGCGACCACGTAGAACGTCCGCTCGTTGGGGCTGTCCTCGCTGCCGCGGTCGACGTCGACCGACACCGACGCCGACCCCTGGACGCCCCGGTCGGAGGCGACGATGTTGGGTTCGCCGTTCTCCGCGGGGTTCTCCGCGTCGTAGACGAACAGGTCCAGGTGGGGTGTACCCTTCGCCATGCCGCGGTTCCCGCCGGTGTAGTCGGTGAACTCGACCGACACGTCCAGGCTGCCGCCGGGGACGTTCACGTAGCCGGCGACCGCCCGGGAGTCGACGGGGATGTTCGTCCCGACGGCCACCTCGTAGCCGACCTCGTAGGTTTCGTCGCCGAGTTCGGGCTCGGCGCCGAGGAGGTTCCGGGAGACGGCGTCGACGGCGGCGTCGGGGTTGACGCGGCCGTACCCCTCGTAGGGGTCGCGGTCGC
The DNA here is from genome assembly GCA_018609665.1 of Haloarculaceae archaeon. Lineage (GTDB taxonomy): Archaea > Halobacteriota > Halobacteria > Halobacteriales > Haloarculaceae > Natronomonas. Next base: position 3,599 of record JAHENN010000223.1, read on the forward strand.
CGTGGGTGTACTGCGGCGCACTCGGGACGTTCTTCGCGGCGTGGTACGGCGCGGCGGTGAAGGCCGTCTCGCTGGCGGTCGCCAGGATGACCTGCTTCAGCCGGAGCGTGTCGTCCTTTCCGGCACTACCGGGTTCAGGCAGCGCGATGGAGTCGGGGGCGTCCTCCTCCATCGCCTGGGCGACCAGGCCGGCGACGCCGCAGGTGTACGGCGACGCCATCGAGGTGCCGCCGACGGAGACGTGGTCGCGGGGGTTCTCGTCGGCCTCGCTGTCGGCGTCGAAGCTCGAACCGGGTGCCAGCGCCGCCCGGACGAGTTCGACGCGGCTCGGCACCGGGTACGGCGCGCCGGCGATGCCGGTGGCGATCGCCGCGACCGAGTCGGGCTCGATGTCGCCGCCGGGCGCCATCACGTCGGGCTTGCCGTTGAAACTGCCGTCGTCCTGGTCGCGGCCACCGATGCCGCCGGAGGAGTAGGAGGTGATCCCGTCGAGCGGGCCGGTCGCGACGACGGAGATGGCGTCGCCGGATACCGCGGGCGCGCCGTTGCCGTTGGCCGGCGTCCAGGAGTTGCCCGCCGCCGCGACGGTGAGGATGCCGTTCTCCGCCGCCTCGCGGATGCCGTCGAGCGACCCGGTGAACACCGCGCCCGTCGCGCCGAGCGGCGCGCCGCCGAGGAAGCCCCACGACATGTTGATCGCCCGGACGTTCATCGTCCCGGCGAGGTCCTCGGAAATCGACGTCAGGTCCTCGGCGGGGGCACCGAGCCCCTCCAGGCTGACGAGACTCGCGTTGGGCGCCATCCCGGCGTGCATCGAGTCCTCACTGTTGTCGGTCCGCTCGCCGAGGACGCCGGTGCCGGGATCAGCGTACGTCCCGTAGGCGATCTCGTTGAGCCGGCCCGCCGCCGGCGTGCCGTCGTCGGTCTCGAACGGCCGCACGCGGACCGTGTACGTCCCGGTACCGGAGCCGTGGACCGCCGGCTCGTCGGCGATGACCGAGTCCTGGCGCAGCGGCGCCTCGTGGACCACCTCGCCGTCGTGGACGATCTCGACGACGACACCTTCGCCAAGCGCAGAGGCGAACACCGTCTCGGTCGCGGCGGCGTCGATCTCGTACTCGATGAAGTCCGTCGGCGCTAGTACCGCACGGGGCTCGTCGACCGAGGTGTTGGTGTACTCGATCGTGCTCGCCTGCCCCGTGCCGGTCATGATGCCGGCGACGTGGCTGCCGTGGCCGTTGGGGTCGTTCGGCACCGGGTTGGACTGGTAGCGGCGCTCCTCGTTGTAGAAGCCGACGAGCTTCGGCGTGTCCGCCGTGACCTCGCCGCTCGGGAGCACGTCGCCGTCGAACTCGTCCAGCTCGAACTCCGTGGTGGCGTACTCGGACTGGTCGTCGGCCCCCTCGTAGGCCGACTCCTCGATGACCGTCTCGACGCTCGAGTCGATGTCCCACGAGGAGACGCCGCGCCAGGTGGTCACCCTGAACCGGTACAGCCCGGGGTCGACCCTCGTCCCGAGCGCGATCTCGTTGCTGCTGGGCGTCGCAAGAAGACCTGGGCCGGCGCTGGCGACGGAGTTCCCCTCGAAGTCGAGGAGGTTCACCTCCAGTCGGGCCGCCTGCGCCTCGGGGGTGTCGACGTTGTACGTCAGCGCTGCGTCGACGTAGCCCTCGCCGGTGGCGTCGGGGTTGGCGGCCTCGTCGGTGACCTCCTGGACCTCCCAGTCGATCTCCCAGTCGGCGACGCCGCGGTTGCTGTAGGCGAAAAACCTGTACTGGTCGCCCTGGTCCAGCGAGCCGTCGATGTTGCCGTCGTCGACGACCAGCCGGCGAGTCGCCTGGTCGCCGGTCCGGGTCGTGCCCGCGGCGCCGTCGGACTGTGCGACGGTGTTGCCGTCGGCGTCCCGCAGTTCGAACTCCGCGCGGACCGGCTCGGTCCCCTCGGGGTTCGACGGCTCCCAGGTGAGCGTCGCGTCGATGCGGTAGCTGTCGCCGTCGGCCGTCCCGTCGGGGTCGACCGTGAAGAGGTCGGTCTCCTGCCCGACGCCGGCCGAGGCGCCGGCGCCGACCCCGCTCGCGGTGTACTCGTCGAGCGTCTCGGTCGACTCCGTCCGGTCGGGGACGTAGAAGAACCGCGTGAACTCGAAGAGGCCGAGCGCGCCGGCCCCGGCACGCGACCCGCCGAAGGAGTCGGTACGGATGTCCTGGGTGTACACCGTGGTGGTCGTTACGTCCCCGAGTTTCTTCGGCTCGAAGCCGTCGTCGGTCCCCTCGAGCACCACCTCGTTCCACGGCCCCAGGTCGGGGTGTCGGGCGTCGGCCGGCGAGTCCGTCAGCGCCAGCGTCCGGTCCGGCCGGCCGCGGTAGCCGCGCTCCCAGACCTTCCGGGCCTCGACGGTTCGCCAGTTGCGCAGGCGGGCACCGAACTCCCCGTCGGCGGCCGCCGAGCCGGCGGCCCCGGCGCCGAGCACGCCGGCTCCCGCGACCGCGCCCGAGGCCTTCATGAACGTTCGTCGCTCGATGCCGTGGTCGTCGTCCGACTCTGATTGCTCCCCACTCATGCTCCGTGTACTGCTGTATGCCAACCCCGAAAAAACAGATTTTGACAAAACCGTCCAAACGACGCGGCAGAATCACGAACGGCACGGGAACGCGTTCGAACCCCCGTCTCGACGCGTGCGGCGCGAAACGACCGCCGGCACCGCCCGACGTCCCGTCCCGAGCGAACGTGACGCCGCGTCGGTGGCGACCCGACCGGTGGCCTGTCCTTCCCCCGCGTCGCACCCGCCGGCGCGCGGCCCTCCACCCGATAATGTCGTTCGACTGTCAGGTCGGCCGGCCGGCGCGGTCGACGTCCGCGAACCGCACGACAGCGGCCCGACGACCCACGTCCGTTCGGACCGTTCAAACCGTTCACGCCCCGCCGACCTGGTGTACCTTCGCCGCGATTTATACGTGTACGGCCTCTCGGTGGAGGTACGCATGACCGACGGACAACCGGGAGCCGACGCGACGCTGCGGAGCCTGCTGAAGGAGATGAACGGGGTCGAGACGGAGGGGGCGGAGCCGGCCGCCCGGACGGAGACGGTGGTCGAGGAGACGGCGGCGGCGCTGCACGACGAGCGGACGCTGTCGATCGACGAGGGGCTGGTCAAGCAGGCGCTGCCGGAGCTGCTGACGGCGCTGGTCCGGCTGCGGACCGACGAGAGCCACGGCAAGGGGGTAATGGACGACCTCGAGGAGTTCTTCGGCGCCGACCTCAGCCCCGGGACGGTCTACCCGGTGCTGCACGAGCTGGCCGGCGAGGGCCCGCTGTCGGTCCACGAGCTCGTCCAGACGAAGGAGTACAGCGTCGACGACCCCGACGC
>JAHENN010000224.1 GCA_018609665.1 Haloarculaceae archaeon
CGCGGTGGTCGGGAACGAGGAGCGGGACGGGGTTCGTCGCGAGCGCGTCGCGGACCGTCGTCGCGTCCGCCTCGTTCTCGGGGTCGAGCCCGGCCATCCGCGCGACCTGGTCGAGGGTCGCCGTCTCACCCCGGGGAACCCGTCGCGTCGCCTCCAGCACCCGGCGGTGGTCCGTCGGGACCGTCAGCCCGATCTCGACGGCGGCGAGGTCGTCGTCGCCGTCGAGCGCCGCCGCGATCGCGTCGAGCGCGGGGTGATCCTCGCCGGCGTCTGCCGGCGGTTCGGCCGGGAAGGAGACGTCGATCACCTTGCCGGCCGCGACGCCGACCTGTACGGTCGCGTCGAGCCGGGGGAACGAACGCGCGAACACGCCCGTGGCGTCCATACCCGTCGGTCGGGCCGCCGGGCCTTCAACGCCCGGCATCGCGACGCGACGCAAGCCTTATGAACAGAGAAATCCATCGATGTACAAGGATGACCACTAGCGACGAGGCGGTCGCGCCGGCCATCCGGTCGATCCTGGCGGCCGCGCGGGAGCGGACGGCGACGGGCACGGTCGACGTCGACCGGCGGTCGCTCGCGGACGCGGTCGCGGCGGCCGCGGCCGACGGGCGGACGCCGGTGATCGCGGAGGTGAAGCCGACGAGCCCGACGACCGACGGCGCACGGACGGAGGACCCGGTGGCGCTCGCCGAGGCGATGGTCGACGGCGGCGCCGCGGCGCTGTCGGTGCTGACCGAGCCGGAGCACTTCGGCGGCTCCCCCGAGACGCTGCGCCGGGTGCGGGCGGCCGTCGACGTGCCGGTGCTCCGGAAGGACTTCCTGCTGCGGGAGGCCCAGCTCGACGCCGTCGCCGCCGACGCGGTGCTGCTCATCGCGCGGTTCGTCGACGACCTCGAGGGGATGCTCGCGGCGGCCCGCGAGCGCGGCTTCCAGGTGCTCGTCGAGGCGCACACGGCCGCCGAACTGGAGCGCGCCCTCGCGGCGGGCGCCGACGTCGTCGGCGTCAACAACCGCGACCTGGCGGCGCTGGAGGTCGACCTCTCGACGTTCGAGCGGGTCGTCGAGGCGGTGCCGGCAGCGACCGCGGAGAGCGTCACCCTGATTGCCGAAAGCGGCATAGATTCGCTGGAGACGGTCGCGCGGATGCGCGAGGCCGGCGCCGACGGGCTGCTGGTCGGCTCGGCCATCATGGACGGCCCGGTTGCGGCCACCACGGAGCGACTCACAGATGTCAGTTGAGAAGAAATTCGGCGACTACGGCGGACAGTACGTGCCGGAGGCGTTGATGCCGGCCATCGAGGAGCTGACGGACGCCTACGAGCGGTACGTCCTGAACAACGAGGACGGCTTCATGGACGAGTTCCGGCGTCGGATCCGGGACTTCGGCGGCCGGCCGACGCCGCTGGAGCGGGCCGACCAGCTCTCCGAGCGGTACGACCGGGAGGTGTACCTCAAGCGCGAGGACCTGCTGCACGGCGGCGCCCACAAGCTGAACAACGCCCTGGGGCAGGTGCTGCTGGCGAAGTACATGGGCAAGGAGCGCATCATCGCCGAGACCGGCGCCGGCCAGCACGGCACCGCGACGGCGATGGCCGCCGCCCACCTCGACCTGCCCTGCGAGATCTACATGGGCCGGCGGGACATCAACCGCCAGCGGCCCAACGTCTTCCGGATGCGGCTCAACGACGCCGAGGTCACCCCCGTCGACGTCGGTCGCGGGACGCTGAAGGAGGCCATCAGCGAGACGATGCGCGACTGGGCCCGGACCGTCGAGACGACCCACTACGTCATCGGGTCGATCGTCGGGCCGGCGCCGTTCCCGGCGATGGTCCGGGACTTCCACTCGGTCATCGGCGAGGAGATCGACCGCCAGTTCCGCGAGCGGTTCGACGAGCCGCCGGGGGCCGTCGTCGCCTGCGCCGGCGGCGGCTCCAACACGATGGGGACGTTCGACGCGTTCGTCGACGGCGACGCCGAGCTGTACGCCGTCGAGGCCGGCGGCTCCTCGCTGACCGTCGACGACGAGGCCGGCGTGGCGCCGCACTCGGCGTCGCTGTCGACCGGCGAGGAGGGCGTGCTCCACGGCGCCCGGACGAAGCTGCTGCAGGACGACCACGGCCAGATCCTGGAGTCCCACAGCGTCTCCTCGGGGCTGGACTACGCCGGCGTCGGCCCGGAGCTGGCCCACCTCGTCGACGAGGGCCGCGTCGTCCCGACGAACGTCGACGACGACGCCGCCCTGGAGGCGTTCCACCGCCTCTCCCAGGAGGAGGGGGTCATCCCGGCGCTGGAGACCGCCCACGCCTTCGGCTTCCTGGAGGCCGTCGCCGGTCCGGAGACGACCCGCGACCGCGAGCTGCCGGAGACGGTCGTCGTCAACGTCTCCGGCCGCGGCGACAAGGACCTCGAGGCCGTCGTCGAGGAGACCGACAAGCGCGACCTCGAGAACGCGCCGTCGATGGAGGTGTTCGACGGGTGAGCGACGCCGCCGGCCTCGCGGCCGCCTTCGAGGAGCCGGCCTTCGTGCCGTACCTCGCCGCCGGCGACCCCGACGTCGAGGCCTCCCTCGAGTACGTCGAGGCGCTGGCCCGCGGCGGCGCCGACGCGATCGAGCTCGGGCTGCCGTTCTCCGAGCCCATCGCCGAGGGGCCGACCATCCAGCAGGCCGTCGTCCGGTCGCTGGAGGGCGGCATGACCCCCGAGCGGTTCTTCGAGTTCGTCGAGGCCCTCGACGTCGACGTCCCGCTGGTCTGTATGACCTACTACAACCTCATCTACCAGTACGGCGACGGCGAGCCGGTCGTCCCGTTCGTCGAGCGGGCCGCCGAGGTCGGCCTCGAGGGGTTCGTCGTCCCGGACCTGCCGGCCGAGGAGGCCGACCGCCTGCGGGCCGCCTGCGACGAGTTCGGCCTCGATTTGGTGTTCATCGTCGCACCCACCACCCGCGGCGACCGCCTGGCGGCCATCGTCGAGCGCGTCTCCGGCTACCTCTACGTGCAGGCGCGGCTGGGCGTCACCGGCGCCCGGTCGGACGTCTCCGGCCGGACCGCCGAGAGCCTCGACCGCCTCGCCGAGCAGGCCGCCGCCGACATCCCGAAGGCGGTCGGCTTCGGCATCTCCTCCGGCGAGCAGGCCGCCGAGGTCGTCGCCGCCGGCGCCGACGGCGTCATCGTCGGCTCGGCGCTGGTCGACATCGTCGCCCAGGGCCACGCCGACGACGATCCACCCGGGGTCGTCGCCGACCGTCTCGAGGCGAAGGCGCGCGAACTGAAGCAGGGCGCCCTGGCGGGGGCGCAACGCCCGCCGCGACCGGAAGGAACATGACCGACACTCACACACCGAACGGCATGACCGCTGGCACTGCCGCCCGGCTGGACCGCCTCGGGACCGACGGCAGGTACGTCGTCGTCCCGATGGACCACGGCATCACGCTCGGCCCGGTGACGGGGCTGGTCGACATCGAGTCGACGGTCGACGCCGTCACCCGGGGCGGCGCCGACGCCGTGCTGACACAGCGTGGCGTCGCCCCCCGCGTTCACGGCAACAGAAACGGCGCCGGCTACGTCGTCCACCTCAACGGCTCGACGGCGGTCGGCCCCGACGTCAACGACAAACGCACGACGGGGTCGGTGAAGGCCGCCGTCCGGGCCGGCGCCGACGCCGTCTCCTTCCACATCAACGTCGGCTCCGACCACGAGCGCGAGCAGATCGAGGACCTGGCGGCGCTGACCGACGAGGCCGCCGAGTTCGGCCTGCCCGTCCTGGCGATGACCTACGCCCGCGGCCCGGACGTCGACGAGTCCGACCCCGAGGCGCTGGCCCACGCCGCCCGCCTGGGCGAGGAACTGGGCGCCGACCTCATCAAGACGGGCTACAGCGGGGACAGCGAGAGCTTCGAGCCCGTCTGCGAGGCCACCCGGCTGCCGGTGCTCATCGCCGGCGGGTCGCCGGACGGCGACCTCGAATCGCTGCGCGCGGTCCGCGGCGCGATGGACGCCGGCGCGGCCGGCGTCTCGATGGGCCGGACCGTTTTCCAGCACGACGACCCCGAGGCGATGGCCCGGGCGGTGTCGCTGGTCGTCCACGACGACGCCGGCGCCGAGGAGGCCCTCGAGCGGGCCGGCCTGGCCGTCGCCTGACCCGGAACGCCCGGCGGCGACCCGAAGGCGCGGACGTCGTCGACGTCGGCGCCCCGGTCGTGCTCCGGGAGCGTCCCGTCGGCGTCGAAGCGGACGGCGTCGATGCGGGCCGGCATTTCCGCCCCGTCCGACGGCGCCAGGCGTGAGCCGTCCGTCACGCCCACGGACGGATTCAAATGCGTCGCCCCCGTCGTACGCCTATGGACGTATCAGAGGCGTCGGCGGTCTGCGAGACGGTGCTCGACGCCGTCGAGGAGGCGGTCGTCGCCGACCGGCGCGTCCTCGAGACCGTGCTGACGGGCGTGCTCGCGCGGGGGCACGTCCTGCTGGAGGACGTCCCCGGGACGGGCAAGACGCTGACGGCCCGCAGCTTCGCGACGGCGCTGGGGCTGTCGTTCACCCGGGTGCAGTTCACGCCGGACCTCCTGCCGGGCGACATCACCGGCTCGCACGTCTACCGCGAGGAACGCGGCGAGTTCGAGTTCGCCGAGGGGCCGGTGTTCGCCAACGTCGTCCTGGCCGACGAGATCAACCGCGCGCCGCCGAAGACCCAGGCGGCGCTGCTGGAGGCGATGTCGGAAAAGCAGGTGTCGGCCGACGGGACGACCTACGCGCTGCCGGAGCCGTTCTTCGTCATCGCGACGCAGAACCCAATCGAGGAGGAGGGCACCTTCGCGCTGCCGGAGGCACAGCGGGACCGGTTCGTGCTGAAAACGAGCCTCGGCTACCCCGACCGGGCGGGTGCCCGCCGGCTCGTCGACCGCCGGGCCGACCGGACGACCCGGGCGCCGGAGCCGCGGTCGGTGCTCGACGGCGACCGGGTGACGGCGCTGCAGACGGCCGTCGAGTCCGTCGCCGTCGACGACGCCGTCCGGGACTACGTCGTCGACCTGGGCCGGCGCACCCGCGAGGACGACCGCGTCGAGGTGGGCGTCTCCCCGCGGGGCATCCAGCGGCTCTTCGAGACCGTCCGCGCCCGGGCGCTCCTCGCGGGCCGGGAGTACGTCGTCCCGGACGACGTCAAGGCCGTCGCCCGGGAGACGCTCGCCCACCGGCTCGTGCTGGGCGCCGAGGCGACGGTCCGGGACGTCTCCCCGACGGCCGTCGTCGAGGCGA
>JAHENN010000225.1 GCA_018609665.1 Haloarculaceae archaeon
AGGAGGGCGTAGACGCCCTCGCCGTCGGCGCGCGGGACGCGGTTGGAGACGGCGTTGTCGACGAAGTCGACCCGGTCGTCTCCGGCTACCTCGACGATCCCGTATCCCATCTCGACGACGCCGACTACGTTGCGGACGGCGCGGTGGGCCCGGTCCGGCCGGCCGTAGTGGGCGACGACACGACGGCCGCCGCGCTCGCGGAACGCCGCGCCGTGGGTCTCGTGGAGGTCAGCGACGACTGTCATCGTCGAACCGAGGGGACGGGGGGGTAAAACGGCCGCGGTCAGACGCCGAGGCGGTCGCGGACCCGCTCGAACAGCGACCGCTCGCCGTCGTCGCCGCCGTCGGCCTCGGGGTCGGGGACGACCCGGTCGTCGGGGTAGATGTGCATCGGCTCGTCGTCGTCGTTCTCGACGGTGATGAGCCCGGCCTGCTTCAGGTCGGCCAGCGCCGCCTCCAGGTCGTCGATGTCGACGTCGGCCTCGGAGCGCAGCTCGAACACCGTCATCCCCTCCTCGGTCCGTTCGACGAGCGCGTCGAGCACCGCGACCTGCGTGTCCTTGCGGTCGCGGTACTCCCCCTTCGCCTGCATACTCCCGTGTTTGCCCGGGGGTATCTTAACCGTTCGCCGCCGCGGCCCCCGGCGGCGGCTCAACCTTTAAGCCCCCGAGACGGCCACACCACCACCATGGGACTGAAGTGTTCGGTACTGGGCCACTCCTTCGAGCCCGCCGACCTCGAGCGGGAGCGGGAGGAGCAGGGCTCGGAGGTCGTGACCGTCGTCCGGGAGATCGAGCGGTGCGTCCGCTGTGGGGAAGAGCGGGTCGTCTCCGAGAACACCGAGGTGACCGCCGTCGTCGACGAAGCGGAGGTCGACCTCGAGGAGGCGGGCGCCGGCGGCGGCGGGGCCACCGGTGCGACGACGGACGGCTCGGACGCCGGGGACGCCGCGGGCGCCGAGGTCGACACCGACGCCGGTGCGGCCGCGGGTCCGGCCGACGACGAGGGGTTCGAGGCCCGCGACCCGGCCGAGGAGGACGCCGAGATACTCACCGACGACGACCCGGACCGCGAGCCGGGCGCCTGGCCCGAGGAACCCGGCGAGTCGTGGGCCCCCGACGAGCCGTCGCCGGACGACGACGAGGCCGGGACGACGGCGGCCGCCCCGGGCCAGGGCGACCCGGACGGCGACGACGAACCGGTCGCGCCGACCGAGGAGACGCTGTCGGGCATCACGGTCCCCGAGGGCCGCATCGTCTGTACGGAGTGTGAGTTCGGCGTCGACGCCGAGTCGTCGTACCGGGACGGCGACCCCTGCCCCGACTGCGGCGCGTGGCTGACGAGCGAGCGAAATCGGTAAACCGTCCCGTTCCGATACCACGACCATGGAAGAGTACAAGATGCGCCGGGGGGAGTACCTCGAGGAGCGCGTCCCCGACCTGGAGGCGACGATCGAGGAGTACTTCGGTCCCATCACCGACACCGAGGAGTTCAACGGAAGCGACCTCTACGTGGTCGAGGAGCCGGACAACCCGGTGTTCGACCGGATCGTCGCGGGCAGCGTCTCCTACTCGAGCAAGAAGGACAAGCTCGCCGTCGAGTTCCACGAGCGCGACCTCGAGGACCTGATGGAGACCGGCGACGTCGACGCCGCCGGCGACGCCAACGACGCCAAGAACGACTTCCTGCTCGAGTGTACCGGCCGGGACGCCAAGTCCCGCCGGGAGTCGATGAAGCGCTCCGTCGAAGACGACGCCGAGACGCCGGACAACGTCTGATTACATCACCGACCGGCTGCCCGTCTCCGTCGCCGCGTCGGTGAGCAGCGCCTCGAGGTTCTCGTACGGGACGAACGCCAGCAGCTCCTCGTCGTCGTCGTACAGCTCCACGCCGTGGTCGCCCGTCCGGTAGGACTCGCACTCCAGCTGGCCGTTCGGGAGGATGGCACGGTACATGCGCGAGGCTTGCACGCGCTGGTTCGAATGGGTTTCGCCGGGCGTACGGTCGCAGCGGCCGACGCATCACCACCGATTAGTATTCACGGGCGGTACGTCCTGCCATGAGCGACACGCGAGTGCCGGCGCCGACGGAGCGGCCGGTCGTCATGACGGTCGCCGGCAGCGACTCCGGCGGCGGCGCTGGGATACAGGCCGACCTGAAGACCATCGAGGCGACCGGCGGCTTCGGCGTCTCGGCGCTGACCGCGGTCACCGCCCAGAACACGACCGGCGTCGAGTCGACCCACGTCCTCCCGGTCGGGGAGCTGGAGGCACAGCTCGACGCCGTCCTCGACGACTTCGAGGTGGCGGCGGTCAAGACGGGCATGCTCGCGACGGCCGACATCGTCGAGACGGTCACCGACTACGCCGCCGACCTGGCGTGTCCGCTGGTCGTCGACCCGGTGATGGTCGCGGCGACGGGCGACCGCCTGCTGACCGAGGCGGCCGAGGCCGCCTACGAGGACCTCGTCGCGGAGGCGACGCTGGTGACGCCGAACGCCGACGAGGCGGCCGTCCTGACCGACGTCGACCCCGAGGACGAGGCGGGCGCCCGCCTGGCCGGCCAGCGCCTGCTGTCGACCGGCGCCGACGCCGCGCTGGTGAAGGGCGGCCACATCCCCGGCGCGGAGGTGCTCGACGTGCTCGTCACGGCCGACCACATCGAGACGGCGCGGCACCCCCGCGTCGACACCGACGCCACCCACGGCTCGGGGTGTGCGCTGTCGGCCGCAATCGCCACCCGGCTCGCACGCGGCGAGCCGACCGTCGACGCCGTCGGCCGGAGCGTCGCCTTCATGGAGCGGGCCGTCCGCTACCACCACGACGTCGGCGAGGGCCCCGGCGCGGTCCACCACCTCGTCGCGCTCCGCAACGAGGCGCGCCGCGAGCCGACCGCCGAGGCCGTCGCCGAGACGGTCCGGCGGTTCGAGCGCGAGAACGTCCGCCCGCTGGTCCCGGAGGTGGGTACCGACGTCGTCGGCGCGGCGCCGTACGCCGAGGGGCCCGACGAGACGGCGGCCGTCGAAGGCCGAATCACGAAGACGCTCGAGGGCGTCCGCGCGACCCGCGGCGTCCGCTTCGACGCCTCCGGCCACGTCGCTCGCTTCCTGCTGTCGGCGCGGGAGTACCGCCCAGGGTTGCGGTTCGCGGCCAACTGCCGGTTCGGCGACGCCGTCGAGGCGGCTCTCGACTCCCTGGGCTGGCCCGTCGCCGAGTACGACCGCGCGGCCGAACCCGACGATGCCGACGGGACGATGGACTGGGTCGCCCGGCAGGCCTTCGCGGGCGGGGACCGTCCGGTCGCCGTCGTCGACCGCGGTGCCGTCGGCAAGGAGCCGACGACGAAACTCGTCGCCGAGGACGCGGCGACGCTCGCCGAGCGCGTTCTCGAGTTGAACGGCGCGGTGGCGTCAGGTTCCGACGCCGACGACGGAGACTGACCCGCCGGTGCCGCCGACCGGACGCCAGTCGCCGTCGACGTCGACCTCGACGGGGCCGAACTCGTAGCGGCCCATGCTACCGACGCCGTCCGGTGCCGCCGCGAAGTAGGTCACGTCGCCGGCCGCCGACGTCCTCTCGCGGGGCGTCGGCGCCGCGCTGCTCGTGGCGCTGGTGATCGCCGACCGCCGCCGCGAGCACGAGGCCGTCGGCGAGGGCGCCGGCGTCGACCCCACCGCGGCCGGCGCCGACGCCTGAGGCGGCCCGACCGTTTTTGCCGTTCGCGCGGCTACCCGACCCCGATGACCGACCTGCTGTACCTGCCGGATTCCGACGACGTGACCGCGTTCTCGGCGACCGTGACCGAGGCGACCGAGGAGTACGTCGTCCTCGACGGGACGTACTTCTACCCGGAGGGCGGCGGCCAGCCGCCGGACCACGGCGAACTGTCGTGGCCGGGCGGCCGTGCCGAGGTCGACGGCGCCCGGAAGGACCACGGCGACGTCCGCCACGAGATCGCCCGCCTGGAGGGCGACCCGCCCGACCCGGGCACGACCGTCGACTGCGAGATCGACGCCGACCGCCGCGAGAAACTCACCCGGATGCACACCGCTCAGCACGTCGTCTCGCGGGTCGTCCTCGACGAGTACGGCGCCGAAACGGCGGGCAACCAGGTCGGCGTCGACCGCTCCCGGATCGACTTCGAGCCCGCCGACTTCGACGGGGCGGACCTCGAGCGCATCGAGGAACGGTCCAACGACGCGGTCGAGCGGGACCTCCCGGTCCGCAAGGAGAACCGCCCCCGCGAGACGGTCGAACGCGAGGTCGACGAGGGGCGGGCGCTGCTGGACCTCATCCCGGACTCCGTCGACCCGCTCCGGGTCGTCGAAATCGGGGCGTTCGACCTCTGTCCCTGCGGCGGCACCCACGTCGACTCGCTGGGCGAAATCGGCCGCATCGAGGTCGTCGACCGCAGCTCCAAGGGCGCCGAGGTCGAGCGGATCGGGTTCGAATTGCGCGAGGGCTGAGGCGACCGCGGCCGCCGTGGCGGGACTGCAGCCCGCTCAGAACTGCTTGGCCCACTCGACGGCGGACTCCCGGTCGGTGAAGCCGTCGGTCGCCACGCCGTCGGCCTCGTTTTTGTTGCTGACGGCGAGCCCACCGATACCGTCGGCGACGTAGGCGGTCGCGTCGATGCCCGTCGCCTCGGCCAGCGCCGTCCACTGCTCGTTGACGTGGTCCATCACCTCCTTCGAGAGTTGGTCGGCGCCGCCGACCTCGACGACCACCGCGGTCATCGACGGCTGGCTCGCGACCTCCCGGAAGTGCTCCTCGCCGGCCTCGAGCGTGCCTGACTCCATCGCCGTCGTGATGTCGTCGACGCTCCAGATACCGACGCCGTCCTCCGACTCGTACGTGATGCCGTCCACGATGCGTTCGGCTTGCATCGTGCATGAGGTTCGCATACAGGTGAAAAGCGGTGCGGACGGACACACGAAGCGAAACGGACGTTGAGTTTCCTCGCCGCCGAGCCCTCGTGGGGAGTACCACGCGGTGCTGGTCGGTCGCCGGCCGGTCGCCGGCCGGTTCCACCCCGCTTCCGTCACGCTTTACCCCCCGGGCGCCGGCGGTGGCCACATGGCACCGGGTATCGTCGGGGAGTTCATGGCCCTGAAGGAGGAGGCCGGCGCGGACCTCCTGGCGATGCAGCTGGGGGACTTCTACGAGTTCTTCGGCGAGGACGCCCGCCTCGTCGGCGAGGAACTGGACCTGAAGGTCTCCCAGAAGGGCTCCGGCGGCGAGACCTACGACATGGCCGGCGTCCCGGTCGACGACCTCGGGCCGTACGTGACGGCGCTGGTCGAGCGGGGGTACCGGGTCGCAATCGCCGACCAGCACGACGACGGCGACGACGTCCGCCGGGAGCTGACGCGCGTGGTCACGCCGGGGACGCTGCTGTCGCCGGACGACGACGACGCGCGGTACCTGGCGGCCGTCGCCGCCGACGACGACGGCTACGGGCTGGCGTTCTGCGAGGTGACCACCGGTCGGTTCCGGGCGACGGCGGTGTCCGGCGCCGACGCGACGGCCCGGGCCCTGACGGAGCTGTACCGCTTCGCGCCGGTCGAGCTGCTGCCCGGCCCCGACGTTCGGGGGGACGACGACCTGCTGGCGGCGCTCCGGGAGCGGCTGGACGCCCGGCTGACGCTGCACGAGACGGACGCCTTCGCGCCGGGACGGGCCGAACACACCCTCCGCGAGCGGTTCGGCGACGCCGTCGACGCCGTCGACCTGGAGCGGGCGGGTGCCGTCGCGGCCGCCGGCGCGGTCGTCGACTACGTCGCGGAGACGGGCGTCGGCGCCGTGGCGTCGGTGACGCGGCTGGGGACGTACGCCGCCGACGAGGGCGTCGCCGTCGACGCGACCACCCGGCGCAACCTCGAGCTGACGGAGACGATGACCGGCGGCGGGCGGTCGCTGGTCGAGACGATCGACCACACCGAGACGAGCGCCGGCGGCCGGCTGCTCCGGGAGTGGCTCACGCGGCCGCTGCGCCGGCACGGGGAGCTGCGGCGCCGGCAGTCGGCGGTGGCGGCGCTGGCCGACGACGCTGTCGTCCGGGAGGGGCTGCGGGAGACGCTGGCGGACGCCTTCGACCTCGAGCGGGTCGCCTCCCGGGCGGTCTCCGGGAGCGCCGGCGCCGAGGCGCTGCTGCGGGCCCGGGAGACGCTGTCGCTGCTGCCGGAGCTGCGTGGCAGCGTCGAGGGGTCCGACCGGCTGTCGGGGTCGCCGGTCGCCGACCTGCTGGCCGAGCCGGACGGCGAGGCCGTCGCCGCGCTCCGGGAGGAGCTGTCGGCGCTTTCCGACGACCCCCCGAAGACGCTGCACGAGGGCGGCCTCATCGAGCGCGGCTACGACGAGGAGCTGGACGAGCTGGTCGCCCGCCACGAGGCCGCCGTCGAGTGGTTCGACGGCCTCGCCGAGCGGGAGAAACGCCGCCACGGCCTCACCCACGTCACCGTCGACCGCAACAGGACCGACGGCTACTACGTCCAGGTCGGCAAGTCCGAGACGGACGCGGTGCCGGACGACTACGAGGGCATCAAGACGCTGAAGAACGCCGAGCGGTACGTCTTCGACGAACTGCGGGAGCGGGAGCGGGAGCTGCTCCGGCTGGAGGAAGAGCGCGCCGACCGCGAGTACGAGGCGTTCTGCCGGCTCCGGGAGTCCGTCGCCGAGGCGGCCGACCTGCTGCAGTCGGTCGGACGGGCCCTCGCCGAGGTGGACGTCGCCTGCTCGCTTGCGGCCCACGCCGCCCGCCACGGCTGGTGCCGGCCGGAGCTGACCGACGAGCGCGTGCTGGACGTCGAGGCCGGCCGCCACCCCGTCGTCGAGGCCGACGTCGAGTTCGTCCCCAACGACCTCTACCTGGACCGCGAGCGGCGGTTCCTGCTGGTGACCGGGCCGAACATGTCCGGGAAGTCGACGTACATGCGGCAGGCGGCGCTCATCACGCTGCTGGCGCAGGTGGGTTCGTTCGTCCCGGCCGACGCCGCCCGCGTGGGGCTGGTCGACGGCGTCTACACCCGCGTCGGCGCCCTGGACGAACTCGCCGAGGGCCGCTCGACGTTCATGGTCGAGATGCAGGAGCTGTCGAACATCCTCCACTCGGCGACCGAAGAGTCGCTGGTGGTGCTCGACGAGGTCGGGCGCGGAACGGCGACGTACGACGGCATCTCCATCGCGTGGGCCGCCACCGAGTACCTCCACAACGAGGTGGGGGCGTTCACGCTGTTCGCGACCCACTACCACGAGCTGACGACGCTGGCCGACGAGCTGCCCCGGGTGGAGAACGTCCACGTGGCGGCGGCGGAGCAGGACGGCGACGTGACCTTCCTCCGGACGGTCGAGCCGGGGGCGGCCGACCGCTCCTACGGCGTCCACGTGGCCGAGCTGGCGGGCGTCCCCGGCCCCGTTGTCGACCGCGCCCGGGACGTCCTCGACCGGCTGCGCTCCGAGCGGGCCGTCGAGGCGAAGGGCGCCGGCGGCGACGAGCCCGTCCAGACGGTGTTCGACCTGTCGAGCGGCGAGTTCCGGGGCGGTGACGGCGGCAACGCAGACGCGGACGCGGACGCAGACACCGACGACGACGCCGACGGGGCGTCAGTCGACCCCGAGGTCGAGGCGGTGCTCGCGGAACTGCGGGCGGCCGACCTGGAGACGACCTCGCCCGTCGAGCTGCTGTCGACGGTCGAGGAGTGGCAGCGCCGGCTGGAGGAGTGACCCCCGCCTCGGCGGCGCTCGTTCTCGACGGCCCGCGACGAATCCCGGCGCCGGCGGCACGGACCCGAGCGCAGGAGCCGCAAGACTCCGAGACCACGACCACGGCGTCGACCCCCCGGCCACGCGACGCCGCGGTCGGTCGAGAGGGCCGACCCCGACCCCGAACGGACGCCCGCTCGCCGCCGTGTCACGTGCTGGTCGACGACGAGAGCGACGACGGGGGGAGACTGCCCCCGGCTCCTCGGCGCCGAAGGACCGCCGCCGGCTCCTCGGCGTCGAATGACCGCCACCGGGGGCGCGTCCTCCTCTGCGTGGCGACGCCGACGACGGACTGCCGGCTCCGGGTCGGCGCCGACGTGCAGGCCGAACTGGTGTCGAACCCCTGGAAGTGACGGCTCCGTACCGCGGACGCCCGGTCGACCGCGGACCCCTTACATCACCCGCGTCTCCGAATCGACCTCGTAGCGGTAGAGTTCGGGCTCGCCGGCCAGATGCGGCGCGATGTCGGCCTGGAACGACTCGAAGTGGTCGCTGGACATGTGGGCGTCGACGGCGTCGGCGTCCTCGTACTGCTCGATGACGCGGACGGTGTCGGGCGCCTCGACGTCCGTGGTCACGCGGTAGTCGACGACGCCGTCCTCCGCGCGGGAGGCGGCGGCCAGCTCCTCGAGGCGGTCGAGGGCGGCCTCGCGGCTGTCGGCGGCGACCGGCAGTTCGGCCAGCATCACGATCATACGCCCCGGCAGCGGCCGCGCCGGCAAAAGCGTGCCGCCGGTCGCGTGGATTTATGCGTCGGCGGCCGAAGAGTCGGGGAGACGCGATGAGCCCGGACATCCGCGAGCTGGACGCCGAGACGCGCGACCGTATCGCCGCCGGCGAGGTGGTCGAGCGGCCCGCCTCGGTGGTCAAGGAGCTGGTCGAGAACGCCCTCGACGCCGACGCCGGCCGGATCGACGTCGCCGTCGAGGCCGGCGGCACCGACCGCATCGTCGTCAGCGACGACGGCGTCGGCATGTCCGAGACGGAGGTCCGACGCGCCGTCGAGGAGCACACCACGAGCAAGCTCCGGGACGTCGGCGACCTGGAGGCCATCGGTACGCTGGGGTTCCGGGGGGAGGCGCTGCACGCCATCGGCTCGGTGTCGCGAATGACGATCCGGACGAAGCCACGCGGCGGGAGCCGGGGGACGGAGCTGGTCGTCGAGGCGGGCGAGGTCGTCGACCGCGGGCCGGCCGGCTGCCCCGAGGGGACGACCGTCGAGGTGACGGGGCTGTTCGGCAACGTGCCGGCCCGCCGGAAGTACCTCAAGACGGCGGCCACGGAGTTCGACCACGTCCAGTCGGTGGTGGCGGGCTACGCGCTGGCCTCCCCGGAGGTGGCGGTGCGTCTGGAGCACGACGGCCGCGAGCGGTTCGCGACGGCCGGCGACGGCGACCGCCGGGAGGCCGTCCTCGCGGTGTACGGCCGGGAGGTCGCCGCCTCGATGGTCCCCGTCGGCGACGCCCGCGCGGACGGGGCGGCCGCCGACGGGCCGCTTTCGGGCGTCGAGGGGCTGGTCAGCCACCCCGAGACCAACCGCGCCGGCCGGGAGTACATGACGACGCTCGTCGACGGCCGCTACGTGACCGCAAACGTCGTTCGGGAGGCCGTCGTCGAGGCATACGGCTCCCAGCTGGCGCCGGACCGGTACCCCTTCGCCGTCGTCGACCTCGACGTGCCGCCGGGCGGCGTCGACGTCAACGTCCACCCCCGGAAGCTGGAGGTGCTGTTCGCCGACGACGGGGGCGTCCGCGAGCAGGTCCGGGAGACGGTCCGGTCGGCGCTGCTGGCGGCGGGGCTCGTCCGGTCGCGGGCGCCGCGCGGCCGGTCGGCGCCGGAGCAGACCGAGATCGACGCCGGCGGCCGTACCGAGGACGCCGACGACGCCGGCGACGCCGACGC